>JAHDGC010000578.1 GCA_020627865.1 Saprospiraceae bacterium
AGCACCTGATTTTACAATTGTAGCTGGTCTTGATTTTATCTTTAAGTCGGGATTGTATGGAAATATAAATTTGCTTCATTTAGCCAATCGCCCTGCAAATGAGGATAATTCTATCATCGCCAAAGGATATACCGTTACCAATTTGAATGCAGGATATAAATGGAGAAAAATGAGTTTCGGTATTCAAATTCAAAATCTTTTCAACACCGCATGGATCGAAACCCAATTCGCTACAGAATCGAGGTTACGAAATGAAACGGAAGCTGTGGAAGAGATACACTTTACACCGGGGACTCCGTTTTTTTTGAAGGCATCAGTCCAATATGATTTTTGATTTGAATACAATAAAAATATAAAATTAATTTTCAAAAATTTTTGAAAATTCAAAAAATACCATTATTTTTGAATTATGAAATACAATGAGGCACGACATAAGTTCATCCAATCTTGGGGAAGCTTGGGTACATCTTGGGGCATTAGCCGGACAATGGCACAAATTCATGCTTTGTTGATGATTAGCCCAGATGCTTTAACGACGGATGACATTATGAAAGAACTGGGTATTTCGAGGGGAAATGTGAGCATGAGTCTCCGAAGTTTAATCGAGTGGGGGATTGTGTATAAAGATTATGTGCCAGGAGATCGAAAGGAATATTATCGCAGTGAAAAAGATGTGTGGGTTTTGGCGACGCAAGTTGCTAAAGAAAGACAAAAACGAGAACTAGAACCTGTAATCAGAATGTTGAATCAGGTGAAAAGTATAGAAGAAGATAGTGGACAAAAGAAAAAAATCCAAGCCTTTAAAAAAATAACAAAGGACTTGAATAGTTTTGCAAAACAATCAGATCAATTGCTGAATGTTTTTACAAAATCTGAGGAGCATTGGTTCTTTTCAAGGGTTAAAAAATTGTTTGGGAAATAGCAGTTTTTTTGACTAGTAATTTCAAAAATTATTGAAAATTCAAAAATTATAAACATGAACTACATACCAATATAACGACAGAAAATATAAAGCTTCATTAATTTTTTAAATTATTATTATCATGAATTACGTCGTATTAACTTACCTCCTGTACGTTGTGTTAAGTATAGGATTAACCGTTTGGGTTGCCCGAACATTATATAACAATGGCCGCATATTTCTAGTGGATATTTTTCAAGGAGATGAATTGTTGGCCAGTAGCGTCAATAAATTGTTACTCGTCGGATTTTATTTGCTGAATTTTGGCTATGCCCTGTATGCCCTTAAAGTTTATGGAAGCATTACCTCACTCCGGATGAGTATCGAAGAATTGAGTATGAAAATCGGGATGATTGTTTTTGTATTGGGTATTTTTCACTTCTTTAATTTGTTCTTGCTTTTTAAGTTGCGAAACAGGGCAAAGGTGAAAATGCCGGTTCCGGAAATGTAATTTTTACTGCTTAATGTACTGAGGTGCTGGGGAATAGTGAAGGCTGTTTCCCAGTATTTTTTTTGTAAAAATTATAGCTTCATCACTTTTAATACATGCATATCTTTTCCGATGGTATAACTAACCTCAAGATTATAAAGGGTGCAGATTCTTTTTACGATAGATAAGCCTAGGCCGAGACTTTCTTCATTGTTGGAAACTCTTTTAAACCGGTTGAATAAACTTTCCGGAGTCGTTTTTAACTTTTTACCTTTATTCATGGTTTGAAAATAATGGTTGCCGATAGTGATATTGATGTTGTCTCCTTGGTTGTGGCGGATGGCATTTTGGATCAGGTTGGTAATGAGAATTTCAGCAAGCGTACTACTCATTTCGATCACAAAATCTTTTTCATAATTTTTTTCTACAACCAATTTTTGCATCCGGATAAGATCCTTGAAATGATTCAGTATTTCATCGGTTTTTTGGATAAAACTTACTTGTTCTGCATCGGGAAAACGATGATGCTCAATTTTCGACAATAGAATCAGGGTACTGTTTAATTTAGAAAGTCGATTGGTGTTTTGTAAAATAATGGCGAGTGCTTCAATCTCTTTTTCTTTAAAGTTCGGAGATTGTAACAACATTTCTGCATTTCCTTTTATAATGGCTAAGGGCGTCTGAAGTTCGTGGGAAGCATTTTGTGTAAATTGTTTGTTGGAAAGGTAGTTGTGCCGGATGCGTTCAATTAGTTCTACAAGATATTCGTTCAGCTCGTTAAATATCGGGAAAGGTGATTCCATAAAATTCATTTTTTGGGGAATATCAATATCAAATTCTTCTAGTGTCTGGAATATTTGATAAAGCTGATTTCTGATCAGCTGAATCCGCCGGTTGGTTACGATGTGAAGGCCTAGGGTAAGGACAATGAGGGGGATAAAGACAATAAGTATTGCTGTAAAATAAAGATCAACGGGTAAAAAATACCATATTAAAAGCAACGCAAGTAGAGATGCAAAAAACAATGGGTGTGTATAAAATTGTCTCAGCTTTTTCAATTTTCAATGCTCAATTTATAGTCCTGAATTTGTAATTCTTAATTATTAATGTGTTTGAAATTTGTAGCCAATACCATAAACCGTCTTGAGGAAATCTCCACACCCATTTTCCGCTAGTTTTTTCCTTAAATTTTTCACATGCGCATAAATAAAATCGAAAGAAACAGCATTATCCATATAATCTCCCCAAAGATGTTCCGCAATGCTATCTTTCGTAACAACGCGATTCTTGTTTCTGGCTAGGTAAACGAGAATGTTATATTCTTTTTTGGTCAATTGCAATAATTTTCCTCCAGCTTCTACCTTGCGTTCCTCCAAATTGATGGATAAATCTCCAAAATGAATTTCATTACTGAACTGATTGGTTTTGCGCCTGAGAATGGCTTTTATTCGTGCATTCAATTCTGATAGGTTGAAAGGCTTTGTGAGATAATCATCAGCTCCAATATTCAATCCGGAGATGCGATCTTCAATCGTATCCCTGGCCGAGATCACGATAATCCCTACCTGACTATTATCTGCTCGGAGATATTGCACCAGTTTCAGTCCGTCTCCGCCAGGAAGGTTCAGGTCAACGATAGCACAATCATATTCAAAATTATTGATCTTCTTGTACCCTTCTTTAAAATTGACAGCATACTCACAAAGGTATCCCTCTTTTTTGAGATAGCGGATAATCAGATTTAGCAAATCTTGTTCATCTTCTATTATGAGTAACTTCATGTAGTCCGTATAATATTATTTTAATGATGTTTTGAAATATTTTCATGTAAATATAATGCAATATTCTTTTACATAAAAATTCTCAAACAACTACATTACATCTATCGACTATAAGTCAGGAAACTCTCCGGAATCTTTCATTTCTTTATTGATAAGTTCAGATTCTCCAAAATCCATAAATGTTTCATCCTCTTTTTCCTCTTCAACATCTGGGAAAAAATTTGTGCTTGTAGGGGCATTATTTTTTTTAATGACTTTAGTAATAATTTTTTGTGCTTGCTTCACTGGCGGAGTTGGCTTTTCGCTTGGCTTTTCCGTATTTTGTACAGCTGCATTTTTGGCTTGCACACTTTTCGTCGTCGTTGGAACAGCCTTGAGCCTTCTTTTATCAATCTTTTCTCCTGATATGACGCAGATGCCATAAGATTTATTCCCGATACGAAGCAGGGCATTTTGTAAATCACGGATATGGCGCTGATGCCTGCTAGCTATAGTGTACAACATTTCCAAATCATTATTATTGGACGTGTCGTCCATCCAATCCCCTTCATTGGTCATTGTCTCTGTTATTTCTTGGATTTGCTGTTGGATAAAATTTAGCTCATCGGTTGTTTTGTTAAGTTTGGCCTCTACGAGTTCTTTAAACTCTTGAAGTTCCTCATCAGAATACCTGTTAAAAATTTGGTTTAGGTTAGACATTTTGGATTTTTTGAATTGATGAAATTATAGCTACGGTTAGAAATCCCTGATTGATGTAGTGGAATAATTTTAAATATTTGCCAAAATAGCAATACAATTCTGAATAAATTTTGAATTATTGCGGTTTTGAAAAATAAAATATTCAGAATTTATTCAGAATTGCTCCCGAATTTGTTTTTAAGTAGCTAATACATATATAATGTTTGGATACTGATTTATTATTTCAAATTATTTTTTATCATGGATCGTAAAATAAAATCGAAGAAAAAACAGCAATATCGCAATGATGAAGAATTCAATCCGGAAAACCAATCTAAACGTCGGAGAAGAAGAGAAAAAATAAAGTATCGCCATTCGAAATACTGGCTTGATTTTGAAGAATAAGCTGGTTGGTGTTATTTTATATAAAAAAGTCAGGATGCATAAGCGTATCCTGACTTTTTTATGATAGTTAGGGGCTTCTTTACAAATGAATCACCTCGTCATAAGCAGCGGCAGCAGCTTCCATAACCGCCTCACTCATCGTTGGGTGAGGATGTACAGATTTGATAATTTCATGCCCCGTTGTTTCCAGTTTTCTGGCAACAACAACCTCCGCAATCATTTCCGTTACATTAGCACCGATCATGTGTGCACCGAGAAATTCTCCATACTTGGCATCAAAGATAACTTTCACAAAACCTTCCTTAGCTCCCGAGGCACTAGCTTTTCCTGATGCCGAAAATGGAAATTTACCCACCTTCAAATCGTATCCCGCTTCTTTGGCGGCAGCTTCCGTATAGCCTACAGATGCAACCTCTGGCTGGCAATAGGTACAACCCGGAATATTATTATAATCCATCGGCTCCGGATGATGGCCAGCTATTTTTTCAACACAAATGATGCCTTCTGCGCTGGCCACGTGTGCGAGTGCTGGCCCTGCAATGACATCTCCGATAGCATACACACCAGGCGAGTTAGTCTGGTAAAATTCATCGACTTTAACCAAGCCTTTTTCTGTTTGGATACCCAGCTCCTCAAGGCCTATATTTTCTATATTGGCACTAACCCCAACCGCAGAAAGCACAATATCACATTTGATTTCTGTCTCCTTACCATCCTTACGACCCTTCACCTTCACCGTGCAGCCTGTCCCCTTGGTATCTACGGATTCTACGGAAGTATTGCCCATTACTTTGATGCCAGCTTTTTTAAATGATCTGGTCAACTCCTTCGAAACATCAGGGTCTTCCCTAGGAACAAGACCTTGTTCCATGAATTCTACAATCGTCACCTCTGTTCCAATAGCATTATAAAAATAGGCAAACTCGACACCAATTGCACCAGCTCCGACAACGACCATTTTCTTGGGTTGCTTATCCAGACTCATGGCCTTGCGATAGCC
>JAHDGC010000579.1 GCA_020627865.1 Saprospiraceae bacterium
TTTTTATCAATGTTAGATGTATCGTTTGTGTTTATTATTATTTTAAATTGTGTAATACGAACCTGCCTATCTGTATGGATAGTTCAGCTAGGGGCATAAGCCTGTATGATTTTATGTGTATGGAGGCACATAAAAGCAAATAAACTTAGCATTGTTCAAAAAATAAAATCGACATGTAATACTGCTAACCATTAAGGCATGAAGGCCATTAAGAAAGAAACAACAAGTTGTTTCCTTAATTTTCTTAATTCCTTAATGGTTCAAGGAAAACCTGTCTGTTCGTGCGAACACGCAGGTGAGTAGGCAAAATTTCTCTTGCGATTATAAAAAAAAGAAAAATGAAAAATTATAATATAAAATCAATCCTACTGGCAGCTTTGTTCCTCTGCGGCTTTTCCATCAGTTGTAATAAAGACTTGCTGGATCAAAACAATGGTAACACTGTTGCCCTCGGAAACTTTTGGCGAACCGAAGCAGATGCCCAAGCTGCCGTGAATGGCATGTATCATCCACTGACCAACACCTTTTTCTGGGGCAGGATTATCCATACCAGCGCCATGTTGCGTTCGGATGCTTTTAATGTGCGGCCTTTTGGTGTCAACACCTCACTTTCTACCCTCCAAGGTAGTCCCGGTGTAGCTCGTTGGGCGGTGGAAATCTGGAATGAGCCTTACAAAGCCATTTATCGTGCAAACAATGTTTTAGAAAATGTAGGTTCCGATATTCCGAACACAGACCTTTACATCGGACAGGCCTATTTCGTGCGCGCATTTTCCCATTGGTATTTGCTCAATTTATTTAGAAATGTTCCTTTGGTAACAACAGTTCCCGTAGAGAATGAAGAATTTTTCCCGAGTCAGGCCAAGCCCGATGACGTGTGGGCACAAATTATCAGTGACCTTGAAGAAGCAGAAAAATTACTGCCCGACTCATGGGGCGACGAAAATTTGGGTAGGCCAACTTCTGGTTCTGCAACCGCACTCAAGGGCAAGAGTTATCTCTACATGGAAAATTGGGCGCAGGCAGAAGCTGCTTTTCAACAAGTGATCAATAGTGGAAATTATAACTTGCTACCAGCAGCAAATTACGCGGATAATTTCGGGCAAGATAACGAGAACAATCAGGAGTCTGTTTATGAATTACAATTCCTCGGGCAGGAAACATTTGCTTGGGGAGTAGATATTCCCGGCGTGGGCACAATGGGTAATTTCCATATTGATTACGCCCCTCCGACAAAATCTCCCGATCAAGGACATTTTATAAATGCATGGGTAAAAGACCTCTTTGAAGCCAATGGCGATACCGTCAGGAGAAATGCAACTTTAGCCTATGATTATCCCGGTTCGATGGGCTATGGCGGGACGGATTACTCGACAGATTTTGCAGATGATATTGCCCTAGCCGATACTAGTGGGGTCGAAGCCATTTTCACCAAAAAATATGCAGGACTGGATATTGGCACTAGAGAAGAAGTAGATATTTTAGGCACAAATGTCGGCAATAACTGGCGCATCATCAGGTATGCAGATGTATTGTTAATGATGGCCGAAGCCTTGAATAATCAGGGCAAAACCACTGACGCGGAAATGTACCTGAATATGGTTCGGGAAAGGGCTACGGTTGCACCCAAAATGGGTTTGTCGCAAAGTGAAATGACAGAGGCGATCATTGAAGAACGCGTGATGGAACTGACCATAGAAGGACATCGCTTTTTTGATTTGGTTCGGTGGGGTTTGGCGGATGATTATCTTGGTCCGAACTCGCTGCATCCACAGCATCCAAAGTCCTTAAGTGGTGGACAATTCCAAACCGGGAGGGATGAATACATTTGGATACCCTTGGATGAGTTGGATGCCAATCCTAATTTGGTGCAAAATCCGGGGTATTAACTTGTTGACTAGGTTTCCTAAACTTTGGAAGTTTTAATAAACCTAGTCTAACTTTGGAAGTTTAGGAAACCTATTTGAACCCTATTATTTTGAGAGTTATATATTTTTCACAGGATTAAAATGCTTCTCTACTTCGGTAGAGAAGCTCCTTTACAAGAAGACCCAACCCAATTGAAATTTATCATCCATATTATTTGCCTACTCTCCTTTGTTGCTTGTACAAAAAATACACAAAGCAAGCACTTCGAATTGCTTGACAATACACAGATAAATTTCAAAAACATCATAACAAACGACTCCCTGAATGTTTTAGATTTTCATTATTTATACAATGGCGGCGGTGTCGGGATTGCAGATTTCAACAATGACGGCTTTAAAGATATTTTTTTTGGTGGCAACTTGGTCAGTTCGGAATTGTATGCCGGAACTTCAGATTTTGTTTACAAAAATGTTACCCAATCTGCCGGAGTAGCAACCAAGCAATGGATTAATGGGGTTTCTATTATTGACATCAATAACGATGGGTGGAAAGACATTTACCTTTCCGTAGGTGGTGTGAATTGTACGATGAATGATTGTAAAAACTTACTGTACATCAATAAATCCACCCAAACCGAATTTGCCTTTGAAGAAATGGCAAAACAATTCTCACTTGATATAACAGGATACTCCCAACAAGGTCTTTTCTTCGATGCAGATCGCGATGGTGATTTGGATTTGTATGTTTTGCAAAATTACGTTGACCCTTCCAATAAGAATTATCCGAAACCCAAAAGATACTTTTCTGATAAAAGTAGGGATAAGTTTTTCATCAATAGGGAAGCAGAAACGGGGAAATTATTCTTTGAGGATCAGAGCGAAGCATGGGGCGTTACGGCACCCGGTTTTGGATTGGGTATTGCACTAACAGACATCAATAGTGATGGATTCCCAGACTTGTACATTGCCAATGATTTTATTACCGATGATTTATTGTATATCAATATCAATGGGGAAAAGTTTGAAGATCAAAGCAAGGCTTACTTGAAGCATACTTCTTACAATAGCATGGGGGTTGATATTGCGGATATTAACCAAGATACTTTGGATGATATTTTGGTGTTGGACATGTTACCCTATAGTAATCTCAGACAAAAAACAATGTTAGGTTCGATGAATTACGACAAATATTTATTGTCTCTTTCCGAAGGATATAATGCACAGTATATTAAGAACTCTTTGCAACTACACGCGGGGAACGCCCACAACCCTAAACGCATTTATCCTTTTACGGAAGTGGCTTCTTATACTAAAATTCATCAAACCGATTGGAGCTGGTCTCCCTTGATCGCTGATTTTGACAATGATGGGGATACCGATATTTTCATCACGAATGGTTATGGCAAAAACATTACTGACCTCGATTTTGTCAATTATGGAGTACAGAATAATGACTTTATTTCACAAGAACAATTCCGAAAAAAGATACGGAATAAGATTGAAAGTTTACCTGAAGTAAAGTTGCCCAATCATTACTTTGAACAAAAGAAAAATCTACATTTTGAAGATCATGGTGACAGATTATTTGCCCCTTCCATCACCAATGGAGCAGCATATGCTGATTTGGATAATGATGGTGATTTGGATTTGGTTTGTAATAACCTTGATGAAAAGGCTAGCATTTTTCGCAACCATACTTCGGGAGATTATCTGACTGTCAAACTGGTTGGTAGTAAACTGAATCGAGATGCTATCGGTGCAAAAGTTACGCTAACTTTAAGTGATGGAAATATGCTCCGAAAAACTAACAGCCCCGCCAGGTCTTACCTCTCCACTATGGATACTGATTTGCACTTTGGACTTGGTGCAGCAGAGATTAACACTATTACAATAAGATGGCCAGACCAAAAATTACAAGTCATCCAAAAGGCTCCCAAAAATCAAAAGTTGGAAATTCACTATAATCCAAACGAGGCATCTGTTAGCATTATAAGCGATGACAAGGTTTCTTTATTCAAAGACCCTATTGCACTGCTACAAAAAAAGTCTAAACCACAAGGAGATGATTTTGACAAACAAAATTTACTTATGAAAGCCATCACCACATCGCAAGTACATATGGCAACAGCAATACGTAACCAACATGTTATTGTCAGCAATATTGAGGGCGAGTTTACCTGTATGGATAAGTCGGGGAATGTTCTAGCTATACCCATACCAAATCCTAAAGGCACCATATCTGACATCGCTTGTTTTGATGTGGATAAAGATAATGACGATGATTTGGTCTACCTGAGTTATCAGGACGAAAATAGCAAACTCCAGTCTTCTCTCACTATTTGTAAATATCAAGAAGCGACATATGTTCAGGATACTTCTTGGATTTTAAATGTGGCTATAAATAAATTGGCGCATGCGGATATAGACCATGATGGTGACATAGATTTTGTTGTAGCTGGAACCAGTGCACCCTCTACATATCCCAAAGTGGAGCCTGTATTTTTGTTTATCAATCACGATGGAAATTTTAAGGAGGAATGGAAAAAACATAGTGAAGGTATTGCCTCGGGCCATGTAAAAGATATTGTCTTTGCAGATTTTGATAACAATAATTTCGCTGATCTACTGCTCGTCGGAGAATGGATGCCTCCTACCCTATTTTTAAATACAAAAGGACAATTCAAAAAACAAACGGCTTCCTTGCCAGAAAATTTAGAAGGATTGTGGCAATCAGTCGCTGTACATGATTTAGATAATGATGGCGATCTGGATATTTTATTGGGCAATTTTGGACAAAATTCGAGACATAGCGCATCACCTCAGAAACCGCTAAAAATATTGGTAGAAGATTTGGACAATAATGGCAGCATTGACCCTATCTTGTCGCATTGGTCTAAAAATAACAACAAATATTACACGTATCAGACCAGAGATGAAATCGCCAAAAGTGTACCTGCCATTAAAGAACGTTTTACAGATTACCAATCTTTTGCAACAGCCAATTTAAGTCAGGTTATCGCGGCCTTTTCAGGAAAGGGAAATTTTCTACAAGCAAAGGAATTAAGCAGCCTTATTTTAGAAAATGAGGGCACGGGAAATTTTAAAAGACACGCTTTTCCGATTGAAGTAGATTTCTCTATGGTGAACGGTTTTCATGTAGATGATTTTAATGAAGATGGCATCAAGGATATTGCTTTGCTCACTAATTGTGAAAGTATGGAAATACAAAATGGCAATTTAAATGGTGCTAACGGACTCTTGCTCATGGGAACAGGGCAGTTGAATTTCAAAGTGGCTAAAACAACCGTTACAAATTTTTCTTTTCCGGAAGAAAGTTATCAAATGATAAAATCCGGAGAGAATAAATATTGGGTTAGTTCGTCTAC
>JAHDGC010000580.1 GCA_020627865.1 Saprospiraceae bacterium
AAAAATGGCTCTTGTGGAGTGAAAAACTTTCCTTTCGGGTCAAAAAACGTCTCTTCCGGATGGAAAAGAGCTTGTTGCGGGGTGAAAAATGGCTCTTGTGGAGTGAAAAACTTTCCTTTCGGGTCAAAAAACGTCTCTTTCGGATGGAAAAGAACTTGTTTCGGAGTGAAAAATGGGGGCATCTCTTTCTGTGGAAATTCAGTTGGCGTTTTATTTTGTCCCCACAGCATACCTAGCCGTCGGCGTAATATCCTGTTCCGCAAACTCCCCCTTCAAATATTTATGAAAACCAGCCACGGCAATCATCGCAGCATTATCCGTACAATATTCCATGCGCGTGATAAAAGAATTCCAACCCTCTTTTTCTCCCATTTGCTGTAAGGTATTTCTCAACCCAGAGTTTGCAGAAACCCCACCAGCAATGGCAATTTCTTTTATGCCTGTTTGCCGACTTGCTTTTCTGAGTTTGCTTAGTAGAATACTTACAATTCGATCCTGGACAGAAGCACAAATGTCCGCTTTATTTTCCTCAATGAAATTAGGATTCTCCTTCAAGTTTTTTTGTAAAAAATAAAGAATCGCTGTTTTCAAACCACTAAAGCTAAAATTCAATCCCTGTACCTGCGGCTCTGGAAAGTCAAATTTAGCTTCTCCCGTTCGGGCCAGTTTATCAATAAGTGGCCCCGCCGGATAATCCAAGCCCAACAGCTTCCCCGTTTTGTCAAATGCTTCTCCAGCAGCATCATCCAACGTTTCTCCAAGCAACTCCATATCATGATAATCCTTAACCAAGACAATCTGAGTGTGGCCACCAGAGACTGTCAGGCAAATGAAAGGAAAGGTAGGGTAAGGTGCTTCCGCAAAATGAGCAAGGATGTGGGCTTGCATATGATTGACTTCAATTAAGGGAATATCCAAACTCAAAGCAAAGGCTTTGGCGTAACTTAAACCTACAATCAAAGAACCCAAAAGTCCTGGCCCTCTGGTTACAGCGACTGCATTGATCTGCTCCATCTTGATGCCTGCTTTTTTTATCGCAGCGTCTACCACTGGAACAATATTTTCCTGATGTGCCCTAGAAGCCACTTCCGGAACAACGCCACCATAGAGCTTGTGGATTTCCTGATTCGCAGTAACATTACTTAAAATTTTCCCATCACATAAAATCGCAGCAGAAGTATCATCACAACTGGATTCTATTCCTAGTATGTATGTGGCCATATTTTATTTTTTTCGCAAAGATAAAAAAAACGTAGCGCCACAATGCATTGCGACGCTACGTTTTTTTATAATATTTTGAGATTCGACTACCTTAATAAAGTAACATCCCCCACATACTCAATAACATTACCATCCTCAAATTCAATCAAGGCATAATAAACAAATACCGCAGGATTCAGCTCTTTTCCTTTAAAGGTACCGCCCCATTCATATCCGGGTTGTCCCGGTTGGAAATTATGCCCCTCAAACATCAGTTCTCCCCAGCGATCGTAAATGTAGAAATCTTGCACACGTTTTACCCCAGGGCCACCATAAATACCAAAGAAATCATTTTGACCATCATTATTCGGACTAAATGCCGTTGGAATATAAATAGGCCTTTCTTTGAGAACCGTAATCGTAATATCATCGGATGCAGAACAGCCCGTAGTGTCAATGATAGTCGCAGTATATTGAGTCGTATTAATTGGCGAGACATAAATTTGTACGCAAGTATCGCAATTGAAGCTGCCATCTATTGGATCCCAGAAAATTTGGTAAACATTATCTTCGAATGGCTGCAAGGTATTCAACGCTTCTAATTGAACGCTATCTCCCAGTTGTATGGTTTGGTCTTCTCCTAAATCTACAATTAAGAAGTTGGCTTCAGGAACGGTTACCTCTACAGATTCTACACAACCCAAGGAATCTTGAACACTAACGGTGTAAGTTCCCGATTCAAGATAACTAAATTGACTCAGCGGAGAATAGTTTTCTCCATCTAATGAAAATTCATATTGTGGAGAACCACCATAAGCCGTATCAATAAGAATCGCACCGTCAATATCTCCATCACAGGATGGCGGATATGCCGTAAGCTCCACTTGTGGTAACTCCGTAGGTTGAGAGATAGAAACATTATCGGTACTGGTACATCCATTTTCCTGATCTGTAACCAACAAGGTATAGGTACCTGCTGCTCCAACCGTAGCTTGAACATTAGTTGGGTCAGAAATAATAGTTGGACCAGTCCATTCGAATATGGTGTTATCCAAAGAAGAGCCACTGCCATCAATTTGTGCGGTGTTTTCAACACAATCTAAAGTGGCATTGGAGCCGGCATCTGCTATCGGAGGTATATTGTTTGGATCAACCATAATAGCAGCGGGAGAATCACAGTTGTTGGTGGTATCCAATACCACGACTTCATAAAGTCCGGGTTCATCTACCGTAATGTTTGGAAGTTCAGAAGAGGTTACGATGTTTCCATTAGATGTCGTCCAAGAGTATACAAGGTTATCTGTAGAAACCAAAGGCGTTACATTAAGTTCTACCGTTTCTTGGATACAGGTAAGCTCTTCCGGATCATTTACCATAGCACCAGGATAATTCGTGAAATCAATAATCGTCGTAGAATCATTATTGATACATCCGGTATTGACATTGGTAACCAACAAGTAATAATTGCCAGCTTGGTCTACAATAATTTCTGGTGTTGAAAATGGAGGGAATTCTGGATTACTAGAAGTCCATAGATACTCTATATTATCCCCAAGAGAGGAAGTCCCTATATTTAAGTTGACTTCGGTCGTAAGACAATTGATATCCTCTTCACCAACAATTTCAATCGCAGCATCTGGAAGCGCAGTACTATCTGCAACGATTACAGAAGAAGGTGCCGAGGTACAACCCGACAGTGGATCGGTAGCTTCTAACATATAAGTTCCGGGGGTGCAAACTTGCAAACTAGTTTCGTTGCTGATCGTACCATCTGGTAATGTCCAGAGTATTATGGATGCACTCGTATTAGCCATAAGGGTAACACAAGAATCTGCACAGCTGATAAAAGTATCTTCTCCAGCATCCGCTAATGGAATAGTATTTTCCATGAAAACTTCAACGGTATCTGTCGCGACACAATTTCCCGGAAGCGTAATCGTAAGGATATAGGTGCCGCCTATTGTGACGGTAGGGTCAAATACATCGGAGGTGAAATTGTCCGGCCCTTCCCAGCTTATTGTAGCACCTATTGTGCCACTGCCTGCGAGGCTTACTTCGGGGAACTCACAAGTGATGATCATGTCTGGTCCCGCGTCGGCAAAAATGTTACATTCATCACATGGGTTTTGACTGGCCATAACACTATCCGTGCATGATGGGGTGTCAGCATCTGCGATCACAAGGGTGTAAGTCATTCCATCTGCGGGTAAGGTGATAACATTTTGTACACCATAATTAAAAGGCCCTATGGGGCTGCCGTTTTGTTCAATGATATATTGATTAGATGCGCCAGGATTGATTGCTATTACAAGAAAATTAACTTCAAAGAAATCATCCGCCGGATCACTTTCCGTACCATTGTCATTACAGTTTCCTTGTATAAAATTCACAATTTCCAGTACGCAAAGATCGGAGCAAGCCTCCTGACTTACGGTTGTTGATGTATTACAGCCCGGATCATCCACATCAGTGAAATTCAACGTAATGGAAGAACCGTCCGCTGGTAGTCCAGTAATGATATTGTCAGGAGTGTCATAAGTAAACTGACCAAGTGCATCACCAGCTATATTTGTAACAATATATTCGCCAGATACGCCGGGGTTCAAAGCCGAAGCACTAACGGTTACATCAAAGGTATCATCTATTGGATCACTCGGCGTACCATTATCATTACAAACACCGGCAATTGCATCAAGAATAATTAATTCACAAGTACTGGAACAAGGTGGTACATTGATTTCAAAAGTAAATTGACAGTCAGGATTTTCATTGTCCGTAAGGATAATTTCTATCAAAATACCTGTTGCCGGAATACCGGGGATACTATGGGTACCATAATCAAAACTACCGAGTGGCAAGCCATTTGCCGTTGCCGAAAATCCTGTACTTGTCCCGGGATTCAACACACTTACATCCATATCAAGTGTGAACGTATCATCCGAAGGATCGGTGTCGGTGCCGTTGTCATCACAGGTCGTGTTGAAACTTGCCGCGATGGCACATTCCTCGCAAGTGGGTTCGAGGAAGTCAACGGTTGCCGTACAAGTTGGATCATTACTATCTGTAAAAATTAGAATAACCGAAACACCAGATGGACAGCCTATTATTAGATTATCTTCTCCATAGTCAAATGGTCCAAAAGCATTGCCAAAATTATCCGTTACGTTATATGTACCACTTCCATTTATGGCGGTTGCATTAACCGTAACATCGAAAGTGTCATCTGTAAGATCAGTAGGGGTACCATTATTGTCGCATAGACCAGCTTGGGCATTGACAATATCTAATATACAATTATCAGAACAAGGATTTTCACTAACCGTAAAGTTGCCAGAACAACTATTGTCATCTACATCATAAATGAGAATATTATAACTGTTGCCGTCAGCAGGGCAAGGAAAAATCGCAGGTGTCCCATAATCGAATGGCCCATATATTTGGAGGCCATCATCTACAGAGTATTGTCCGCTTGGTCCCGGATTTGTTGCGAAAGCGGCTAAAGAAATTTCAAAGAAATCATCTGTAGGATCACTTCCCGTTCCATTATCATCACAGTTTCCAGCAGTGAAATCAAAGTTAAGTACGCAAGTACCGGAACAAGAAGTTTGACTAAGGGTTTGTGTGGTAGAACAATTTGGATCATCAATATCAGTAAAGGTCAAAATAATATCCTGTCCATCAGCGACAAGTCCAGAAATAGTGCCACCATCGGCATAGGTGAAAGTACCCAATTGCCCACTAGCATCGGAGACGATAAATTCGGTACCACCATTGACTGCTTGTGCAGAAACAGTTACCTCAAAAGTGTCATCCGCGGGATCGGTGTTGGTACCGCCATCATCACAAAGACCGGCGACAGCTTGTGCATTAATCTGACAAGTACCGGAACAAGAAATTTGACTAACGGTTTGTGTGGTAGAACAATTCGGATCATCCACATCGGTAAAGGTCAAAATAATATCTTGCCCGTCAGCCACGAGTCCAGAAATAGTGCCACCATCGGCATAGGTGAAAGTGCCCAATTGCCCACTAGCATCGGAGACGA
>JAHDGC010000581.1 GCA_020627865.1 Saprospiraceae bacterium
CCAAGTTTGACCTCAAACCCTTCTTTTAGGTCAATGGTTACGGCTGCTTCCATATTCACGGTAGTTCCTGATGCTACTTGAGCAGCAGATTGGATGGTTGTCCCTTTATAGGATCCGGCATTAATGGCATCAAATGTAGCGTTGTTGTTATTAATAATGAGTGGCCCACAATTAAGGGAAGGGCTATAATTGCCAACGCTAAATGCCCAAGATACACCATCATTGCTGTTGCCGTAGACATCTAAAATGTTATTCAGGTTCACTTGAAAAATAGCATTCCCTAAGGCAATCAAATCCGCGTCAGGCAACACATAAATTTCATTTTCATAACAAGTAACTATTGCTGAATAGGCAACACCTGTATTTAAATCAACAATATTTACACTTATATTGCTACAACCAACAACTTCATCAAATGCTATCGCTATGACATCGCCGCTATTAGGATCAAAATGGTCATCTGCTGGCTCCGGAACGCCCAATTGTTGTGGCGCAACTCTTTCAATGGCGCCTCTAGCCCTTTCCGAATATATGGTGTTAGAACCACAGACCAATTTCAATCTCAAATCATATCTATTATCACTAATATTGGCAAGATTTAATGGGATAACAGTACCTAAATTGGAACCATTGGGATTGTTATTATTCAACTCTCCAACATTTACGACCCGCAAGGTACTCCACGCACTCGCTCCTACTGGTGTATACTGAATTTGAATTTGATCCAAAAGTGTTTTATCGTAATCTTTGATGTGCACATTAATCAAGTTTGAATTTTCATTGACCACCCAGTCATTGACAGGTTCAAATAGAGCAACATCACTACAAGGGCTGTCAAAGAATGTACTAAGCAATACTGTTTCACCGAGGTCTTCATCGCAATCCGGATACAGGGAAAACCCAAGTCCTTCATAGGAAAAGATATTCGACGCCCCCATTCCGATTTTTACCGTTACATTAATGCTGCCCAAATACGGAATGTAATATGGAATAGGGCCTGTATATGGGCTTCCCCCAATTTTAATCTCAGCACCATCGGGGTTAGTCGCTTGGTCAAAAGCCAAGAAGTAAGTTCTAGCTTCTCCACTTTCGCTGGTATTTTTTAGCTGAAGGGTAAACTCTGCTTCTGCTCCGGGATCAACATCCGTAGCAATAGGATTGATCGCAGTTAAGGCAGGATCATCCCGAGATTGTGTACCATCTTCATAAGGGCAGGTCGTAATGCCACTCACCAATCTGAACACTGGTGTTTTGTAAACTGGATCCGTAAGAATATCTACAGAAAAACCATCCCCGATATCATCATCTTCTAAATGATAGCTTGTTGTAAATTCACGAGAAACTTCACCAGCACGCGATTCTCCAAACTCTGCCTTAAAGGTAGCCGTCACCCCTCCGGTAACACCCGACCCAGCAATTTCTAAGCCCAATTCTGTAGCAACCTCTGTAGCAATTTCCGTATTAAACTCAAGGGTTAAACTTTGAGAAGTTGTCGTTGTCGTGCTGCTTTCATATGGAGCATTATTACTAAAAGAACGGTTTTCCACGAAAGTGGCATTGTTCTTTAAATCTTCGTTCCGTTGTAAAGTTTGCTCCCAGACATTGACCTGATTGGCATAGTAAGCAGCACTATCAGGGTTGGCGCTTAATTCTTGAAGATTGGTCAATTGAGGGATGATTACTTCCTCGATGTAAAGTGCCGTGTATATATACGTTGTGGCAAAACCCTCGTTTTTAATGATTAAATCTACATCCGAAGAAACTTGACAAGTTGCTTCATCATAAGCGATCACATCGGCCATTGCGTAGAGCATATTCATCGCGGCTCCAATAAAAACATCACCATCTGCTCCCGGAGCTTCTTCATTGCCGGAGGTCGCAAATGTTTCGGTTGTGCTAACCGCAAGCTTTACTTCACTCGTAGTCGTCGAAGTTGCCGTTACCTCGACTGCTGTTCCGACTTGGCCCCAGACTTCCGTTTCTGTGGAGAAGCCAAAAAATCCGGCTTCAAATTGGGTACCGATTTTTACATTAGACCAAACATTTACCCCCGTACTTTGCAAGGTAGAAAAACTCGCGGCCAACTCCATAGATTCCGTTTGCTCTACTTGGCTGAAGCTGGCATCTCCGGGCGGGTCGCGTAAAATCATGAACGGAATTTCTGGGGTGACCGTTGTAAAAACCTGCTCGCGAGGACGCACACCTGCTACTAATGCATCCTCGCTATATGTTACGGATTGGCCTGTAGTGTCCTGGGCAACAATGGTCAAACCTTTATGATATGGAAATATAATGTTTGGAATACCGGGCATAAGTTGATAACTCGCAACCCCATTGGAAAACTCTAAGGAAATTACACTATCATCTAAATCACTAATTTCATCCGAGATCAATAAGGTTCCGGTATCGACAGGGCAGCCATCTAGAATGCCTTCGAATATTTCAATAGTGATATCATAGGGAACGGCTTGCTCCAACAATGTTATTCCGGAACAAATTTCTTCTGGCAATCCTGTCACTCGGATGACGGGTTCTGGCCGATAGATGAAATCCATTGTTTGATCCGCATCTTTTAAATCAAGGTTTCTCGCGGCGTTGAAGAAGGCTTCTACTTCTAATTCTCCGTAAGGCGTAGGATTTGGAAAGTCTACCAACTGAACACTATACTCACGAGCTGGCAATTCCGCGAGATACATTCCGGTTCCCGGATTTGTCGTGATGGTTCGAACGATGCAATTATCCGTACTTCTAAATTCTAATGTTGCTCGATTTAAGTAGGTGTTGCAGCCTGCCCCAACGAAGCCAGCAACAAAATGGGTTTCAATATTTTGAAAATCATTCCCTGCACTATCCGAATCAATGTAAATATTACTGAAAGCTGCCGGACTGAAAGTATGTCCCCTGTATTGTGCCTCGATGGTGTAGGTTCCGATACTTGGAATTGTGATAGAATAGTAACCATCTGCCGTTGTGGTGTCTACAAACACATCATTTAACAGAATAATTACAGAATCCATTCCACAATTCACATAATCAGGCGGAACGTTTGGATCGAGTTCATTATTGAATTGCTGGTATACATTGCCACTAAAAGTAAAAACGGTTTCATCCGTAAAATCTTTGTTAATTAGATTTTTAAAAGTTGTAGAAATTACCTGATTATTGTAACTTTCTGGTGTAAATACATGTACCGTGGAACCGTCAATTTTTTCGGCTTCAATCATGAATTCTGCCTGTGTATTGCCGTAATAGATATCGGTGATCACATAGTTTCCTTGGAGATCTGTTGTTGTGGTATATGTTGAAGGAGCAAACTCTTCTCCGGGAACACTTGTCGTCCGAGTTGCGGTAATGGTAACGCCTTCCACGCCAGCACCGGGTCCACCTACTCCGGCAGGGCTTGACACCTTTCCGGAAATGGAACCATCTGGGATAATGACCTCAATTTCTACCGCATTGGAAACGGCCACACCGCCACAGCCATTGATGGCATTTCTTCTGTAAATTGTAGTCTCTGTTAGAGCTGGTATTTCCATTAAGTAATAAGTAGTCCCATTCGGAACAGGATTCCAAGTGATTCCATCATTCGTACTTTGTTCCCAGCGATAGGTAATAGGTGAAGGTTCTCCACTTCCATCTGCATAATTGGCACCATCAAATTCAGAATCTAAATAACCGGGATCGGCTCCAGTCGGAATAATTTGGCTAGGGCCAAGAAGTTCAATAATACCTGGCGTCACGATGCTGGGCTGGAACCTGAACGTTACTTCATTTGAATATCCAACCATACCACTCAAGGTGGCTTTTCGCCTGAAAATATTCGTAACCGTTCCCATCGTTCTTGAAGCATCAGCCGGTAAGGTTGCCACGGCCGATCCGGGAATTTCGACCCAACTATTGTTCCCAATTTTTCTTTCCCAAACATAACTGACAGTACCCAACCCAGAACTGAAAGGAGCATCGGCACCGGCATTTATAGTATTTGGTATTTCGGGAATTTGTGCGCCTTCGCATATGCTGTCCAACGCGACTTGTGTAATACTGCCGGGATTGATAACGGCATCTACCGCATTCACGCTGATTTTAAAATCTCCGGTATAGGTCGAGTAGCCTTCCACTACAATCTGATAATCTCCGGCGGCGAGATCTGCTTCTAGAAGAGATTTGAGATTGGAACCTCCATCATCATCCGAACCTATATATTGTACATTTCCAGTGTCCAACTTTTTTACTAAGTGTATTTTTGTATCGTAATTGGTTTCTCCATGATCTGTTGAAATGGTAATTTTTTTAGGATTACCAGAAACACTAAAAGCATAAGTCGCATCACTGGCATCTGTCATTTCGGAAAAAGCCCAAGCACTGCTCCAATAACTGTGATATCCTATGGGGCCACTCGCGCCTGATGGCGCTTCCCTAGTACTATTGATATGAGTTTTAGTGCCACTATTCAGTGTTCCAAAAGTAAGCGGATTATGTGTATCATCACCATTGGTATATCGCCATGCCGTTTGGAGGGTTAGGCGTGCGCCGTTGGAAAAGTTAATCGGTGAATTATGCCATTGGCATGGAGTAAGCCAATGGCCCTCAATCAACCAAGCAGAAGATAAATTTGCACAATCATCAGGAGAGCCTCGTTCTAAAATGCATCTTGATCCCATATTGGGATTATCATTATAAGACTGGATTTCTATATCGAATTTGGTATTGGTCGTATTGATATGGGTTTCCAAATTTACTTCTTGAATATTTGACGAAGGCGTATCTGCATTCCAATATAAGCAGTGATCTTCCCCTGCGGGTTGTCCCCAGATATAAGTCATCAAGAAGGTATAAGTATTATCAGTATCCGGAGCAGATTTTAGTAAAAAAGTCGGATAATCCGTACCGCTTTCTCCATTCCAGCAGTCTGTTTCAAAGTAAAGCTCATGTGTTCTGGCTTGGTAGTTTTTATTTTGGTCGTTTGTCACTTGGGCAAGTGATGCGTTTGAACAAAAAAATAGGGCAAAGAAAAAAAGTAGATATTTCATCATGTGGTGTGTTTTTTATAAAACGAATATTTAGGAGAATTTAGGTTTACTACGGACAAGCGGGACACTGCTCGTGCCTAGTATTTAACGCTTAATAGCTTGAGGTAATAGGATAAAATTTGACTTGCTCTCTTAGTAACCTTGAAAGAAGAACTTCCCTATTTAATGCTGTTCTTTTGCCCTTATTCTTCGTTTCAAAAATCCCTGTTTGGC
>JAHDGC010000582.1 GCA_020627865.1 Saprospiraceae bacterium
ATATAGCTGTATCAAGCTTCAAATTTTTCATATTTATGAATATCAAGTTAAGTATTGTCTGTATTGCCCTCTGTTTCTGTTTCTCCGCTACGGCTCAAAAGGCTGTAACCATCGCTGGTTATGCTTTTGAAGAAGATAATCGGGGATATGTCAGCAACGTAAAAGTTACGCTGATAGACAGTTTGACCAATAAGGAAATCAAAACTGTCCGGACAGATAAAGAAGGTAAATTTTCTTTTCCTGCTGAAAGGGGAAAAAGATATAAAATTACCGCTAACCGAAGAGAGTTTGAAACAACTCGGTCTGGTGCATCTACTTTTGGCCTCAAGGATAAAAACAAAGTATTTGTAAAACTAAAAATGGTTCGGAAGCCAGGTTACATTTTTGATGTTACCATAGCAGAAGCGCGTTCTGGACGCGACGTTGTCAATGCCATTGACAGTGCGAGAATTGAGATTTATAATAATACCACCCAAGAAGAAGATTTAGTCCTAGAAAATTATCCCTACCCTAATTTCCAATTCACTTTTATTCCTGGGAATCACTATACTATCATGATTCGCCGAAAGGACTTTTTTAACAAAAGAATCGAGGCATACGTCAATGTGGATGGCTGTATCCTTTGCTTTGATGGTTTGGGAACCGTAGAACCGGGGGTTACCGATATCATGTCTCATGGCAATGAAAAAGGAACCTTTCTGGCCAATATTGAACTGGAGCCGATCGTCTTGAATAAATCTTATGCCATTGAAAACATTTATTACGATTATAATAAATGGGATATTCGTTCGGATGCTGCTGCTGAATTGAATAAATTAATTATACTCTTGAAAGACAATCCGGCGGTTACTGTCGAATTGGGTTCGCATACAGATTCTAGGGGAAAGGACAGCTATAATATGGATTTGTCTCAAAAGCGTGCGAATGCTGCTGTTGATTACTTAATTGCGCAAGGCGGTATCGACCCAGCAACCCTACAATCAAGGGGATATGGAGAAACCAAATTAATTAATCACTGTGCCAATGGCGTGGAGTGTAGCAAGGCGGAGCATCAGGAAAACAGGAGAACAGAACTAAAAATCATAGGTATTCAAGAGGAAGACCCGCTAGACAACAAATCACTTAAGGAAATTATCCGTGAAGAAGTGCTTTTGCATGAAGTGATGAACCAAGAGGTGATTAAATTTGAGCGAAACTAGGTACAGAAAATCAAGTGAATACAATTAGGGTCTTTTTATACCCAAAATTTTAAATGGTGTCGGTACGCTGTACCTCACTTTATTCTCATTGTATCTTTTTTCTACAAATAGTGCCGGAACGACGTCCCTATTGAACTCCCGAGGAGTGATACCGTTTGTAATAATATCAAATCAAGCCATAATTTAAGCCTGCCTGGCGAGCCACGCAGCCACGCAGACAGGGTGCAGCGCACCGTCCTCCTAATTGTTACAAGAACCTTACTTTTTTTTATAAAGAAAGCCTTACGAATACAATTCACCCCCTATTTTGTATCGTAAAAATTCCGTATCTTTGCGGCCTATGAAATTTATCAGAAATTTTTGTGTTATTGCCCATATCGATCACGGCAAAAGCACACTCTCAGACAGGTTACTGGAGTTTACAAAAACAATCTCCGAACGCGATATGCAAAATCAAGCCCTAGATGATATGGATCTAGAGCGAGAAAGGGGGATTACCATTAAAAGTCACGCTATCCAAATGTATTACAACCATTCGGATGGTAACAAATATACCTTTAATCTTATCGACACGCCCGGACACGTGGACTTCTCTTACGAAGTATCTCGGTCTATTGCTGCCTGTGAGGGCGCCTTGTTGCTCGTCGATGCTTCTCAGGGGATACAAGCTCAAACTATCTCCAATCTTTATCTTGCCATAGAGCATGATCTTGAAATCATTCCTGTATTGAATAAGGTGGATATGGAGAGTGCCATGATCGAGGAAGTTTCGGATCAAATTATCGACCTTATTGGTTGTGAAAAAGAAGAGATCGTATTGGCCAGTGGAAAGACGGGTATTGGGGTACAGGATATTATGAATGCCATTGTAGATCGGATTCCGGCGCCATCGGGCGATCCGGAAGCACCACTTCAAGCCTTGATTTTTGATTCTGTGTTTAATTCTTATCGGGGTGTCATTGCTTATTTCCGGATATTGAACGGAACCATGAAGAAAAATGATAAAGTTCGCTTTGTCAATACGGGGAAAGACTATGTAGCGGATGAAATTGGTATTTTACAACTGAACCAGGTTCCTCAAAAAGTGTTGGCTGCCGGAAATGTAGGCTATATCATCACTGGGATCAAAATTTCTAAAGAGATTAAAGTTGGGGATACGATTACAACATTAGAAAACCCTTGTAGCGACGCCATTCAAGGTTTTGAGGAGGTCAAGCCTATGGTTTTTGCCGGAATTTTCCCGATAGATAATGATGACTTTGAGGATTTGCGGGATAGTTTGGAGAAGCTTCAGCTCAATGATGCTTCTTTGGTTTTTGAACCGGAGACTTCTGTAGCACTTGGGTTCGGGTTCCGTTGTGGATTCCTCGGCATGTTGCATTTGGAAATTATTCAAGAAAGATTATCGCGGGAGTTTCAACAAGAAGTTATCACAACGGTACCCAACGTATCGTATTTTGCCTATACCAAAAAGGGGGAAGAACTCAAGCTCAACACCCCGAATGAAATGCCCGACCCGACCATGCTGGAACGGATTGAAGAACCTTGGATCGAGGCGCAAATCATCACCAAGCCGGAGTACATCGGTGCCATTATGAAGTTAACAATGGAAAAGCGTGGTATCATGACGAAGCAAAGTTACCTGACTACAGAGCGGGTTGAGTTGACTTTTGAATTGCCCTTGGCGGAAATCGTTTTTGATTTTTATGATCGGTTAAAATCTTTAACCAGAGGGTATGCTTCTTTTGATTATGCTCCTCATAATTATCAAGCGGCAGATTTGGTAAAAATGGATATTCTCCTCAACGGGGAAGTTGTGGATGCTTTATCTGCATTGGTACATCGTACGAAGGCGGTATCTCTGGGGCGGAAAATTTGTAAACGATTGAAAGAGTTGCTTCCTCGGCAGCAGTTTGTGATCGCGATTCAGGCTGCTATTGGTGCGAAGATTATTGCAAGGGAAACGATTTCTGCTTTGCGCAAAGATGTAACGGCCAAATGTTATGGTGGTGATATTACGCGGAAGCGGAAGTTGTTGGAAAAACAAAAGAAAGGGAAGAAAAAGATGCGCCAGATTGGAAATGTGGAGGTGCCGCAGAAGGCATTTTTGCAGGTGCTGAAATTGGATTAGATTAATAAAAAACAAAAACCGGTAGAGCCGCAATGCATTTCGGCTCTACCGGTTTTTCTACATCACGATTCCACATTTTTCCGGTTACGATACCAAACATACCCTACCCCTCCAACAATAACATAGGGCAACATCAGCATATAAAGGATGCCTTTATTCAAACCACTTCCAGCAGTCCCGCCTCCATCCAGATTTTTCTGGGCAGACATTCTACACATAGGACATTGAGCATTGGTCTCTATCGTTGGTGCTAGAGATAACGTTATTGTCAAAACAAAAATACCTATAAGTTTAGATACGCAATTAATAGCGGATGTATTTTTCTTTTTCCTTCTTTTCATAATACAAAGATACATTAAAAAATAGATTTTTGCATTAAAAAAACGTAGAGGCACGATGCATCGTGCCTCTACGTTTTTTTAATAACAGGGTCGCAACATCAGATATACGATTGGCCCTGTGATGGCGACGTACAGCCAAATCGGATATACCCACTTTGCCATCTTGCGATGTTTTTCTACTTGCCCGGTGTATCCTCGGATAAAAGTGAAGAGGATAAAGGGTAAGCTTATGGCCGCTAGAATGATATGTGTAATCAGGAAGAAAAAGTAAACCGTTCGGATTGTGCCTTGTTTACAGTAGAGTGTTTCCGGTGTGGTAAAATGATAAACGACATAAGAGAGGAGAAAGAGGAAAGAGAGGAACATGGCTGCATAAATGGATTTCTGATGGGCAGCAACGTTTTTTTGTTTGATAAAAACAAGCGCTGCGATGAGGGCAAGCGCCGCTAAAGAGTTTAGGATTGCATGTAATGGAGGCAAGAAGCTGAAGTCCATGCCTGTATCAATTTTTACCCTTCTCATCATGCCTACCAGTAGTAAGACAACGACGGAAATAATCCAAGCTAAAATATTGAGTTTTTTTGCTAGTGCTAGATTTGCCATTTCTTTGATTTTTTGTGACGGGGATGGTACATCTGAGCCGCGATGCATCGCGGCTGTACAGTTATTTTTCGGTTTCTCTTTTCAAGTATGCTTTTTCTTCTTTCTCTTTTGGCATGATGATCGCCAGATGTTCGACTAACCTTTTAATGGCTGTACCGTTTCTTGCATCATAGTAGTTTCGAATCGTCCCCAAAGTATCTAAGAGTACAAAGTAGGGATATTCGTTTGTCTTCTCAATGGGAAAACTTCCATCTACCTGCCATGTTTCGGCCAAGTCTTCGACATTGGATTTTGTTGGCCATTTATAATATGTTCGGAAAATGGTTTGTATTTCTTCAGGTGCTCCGTTCAATATTTTGCAATGAAAATCATCTGTGATATCGTGCTTTTCAGCGAAAGATTTTAACGCTATAGGATCTAGTTTTTCTTTAGAAAATAAATGTAACAGGAACTGAATTTCTTTTCTTTTCTGGAATTGTAGATTTAGTTTATTTACATTATTAATAATATTGAATTGCTCCGGTTCTGTCTCTGGGACGAGCGCGACAACGCTGATCTTTCCTTTCAATTCATCAGCATTAAATGTTTTACCTTTTTGATTGGTAAATTGAAAATCTTTAAGTTGGCCATAATCCCGAAGTTCGGCCCTAGCTCCCCTTTGGTAATCTAATCCGGATTGCAGATAGAACCAGGAGCCTGCAGGAAACACGACTAGCATTAGGATCAGACCTAGGAACTGGATTATATTATTGACATTGTTTTTCGATTCCATATCATTACAACAAGGTGATTTCTGGAATTGTTTACTTAAGTAACGTTGAAAGAATAACTTCCCTATTTAATGTTGTTCTTTTGCCCTTATTCTTCGTTGCAAAAATCCCTGTTTGGCTGGCCAATCCAGACAAGCTCATTATGCGCTGCATAACTCCGGTTTTTGCGCC
>JAHDGC010000583.1 GCA_020627865.1 Saprospiraceae bacterium
TTGACATATTCATCAATGCCCATATACTGGTACATGATTTCATCGATTTCGCCCTCAGAAAGCATTTCATTTTCTTCCAGCACGAGTTCTGAGGAAAAAGCCATTCCTAAACCATCGACCATAAAGTTTCCTCCGGTATGCACCAAATTATCTGGTGTTACCAAGGTCTGCAAAAGCGGAATATTCAAATGTTCCGCTAAACTCAAGGCTAAGGTATCATCTTTCGGACGAGGACGGTTATAAATCCAATCTACCATCAACAAAGAATCAACGCAATCAGTATAAACCGTATTAGGGCCATAATCCCTAATCCATATGGTGTTCGTTGGCGCTTCGAGAAAGGTTACATTTTCAGAAACATCTACGCCATGGATGTTTTCAAGCTGGTAACTTGTAGTCGATGCATTATCACACACAACAATGACCTCGCATTCTTCCTTAGCATGATGTACAATTTTAGCAAGTATGCCATGATGTGCCCGCCAAGCAATCATCAGGGCCTGTAATTCTTCCCACTCTGCCATCGTTCGCTTTGGAACATCTTCAAAATTATTTTGCGCAAGAAGCAAACAAGGCGTTATTATTAAACAAGCTAGTAAAAGGAGAAAGTAATTGCATTTTTTCATAAACGATGGATTAAGAGATAAAATATAACAAAGATAGATAAGACACGCTACAAGACGCACCTTACGATCCAACAGTAAATATTTTAGCTAACTTTCTTTAGCAGTAAAAATGCAAAATTAAAAATGAAAGATCAAACCTAAACTCGGTAAAATTGGCAATTGGTTGACACGACTATTGGTTTTTCTATCATAATAGAAGATATTTTCCCTATTGTACGCATTCGTAAAGCTTAGAATGGATTCTAACCTGAGATTTTTAGTAAACTCGAAAGTTTTCTTTAGAGACAAATCCATCCTATGATAATAAGGTAAGCGGCCACCATTTCGGGTCTCGGAGAGGATAACGCCCAGTTCTCCATTTTGCGATCCGATGTTGGTTTCTGACTCTTCAGCAAAGTTTTCGAAGTTATAAAAACCTTGTGTCTGTGTAAAAGGGAAACCCGAACCCATATTCCAACGGACACTCGCCTCCCAAAGGTCACGGGGCCCAAAAGCATGACTTAACAAGAAATTTACATTATGCCTTCTATCAAATATGGTTGGATATACTTGTAGGCCATCGTCCCTGTTCACATACCCCAGAGAATATGTCGCCCAGAGGGAAGTACTTTTGTTATCATACTTCACAGAAAAGTCTATGCCATAAGCCTCTCCAGTTTCCGTGACAAATTCAGGATCGGACGCCTCCAATTTTTGTCTGTTGAGATAAATCAATTGGGTAAAGCCTTTATAGTAAGGTTCGACGTTAAGTTCCAGTTGCTTGGTTACATCTATTTCTATACCACCGATACCGTGAAAAGCTCTTTGCAATTTATGATCGACTTCCTCCGTAGAATTTGGCTTGAAAAAGTCACGCTCAGGTCCGGAAAGAAAACCTACAAATAAATTCACAACATCCTGTTCACTAACGGTACTGATGAGGTTTTGGGAAAACAATCCTCCGGCAAATTTTACCCGTAGAAAATCCGTGATGTTATACTTCATCCCTAGCCGAGGTTCCGGTACCACCTTACTCTGCGACGCATAATATTGCAAACGAAAACCTGGTTCAATAATAAAGTTCTTGATCTTGTGTTTGTATTTGGCAAATAAGGCCACTTCCGTCGTAAAGTCCTCCTGCTTAAAAGTAACATTGGCGGGATTGATAAACTGGAAATTGGTACTGAAACCGTTGAAGTCCAATCCGTACTTCAATTCACTATTGTTTCCGAAATAACTAAAATCAAGGGTGGCTCCATAGCTGTTGATACTACTCGACCTGTTGTCATTATCATCCAACATATCGATACCGATATCATACTGCGAGAAATTAATGTTAGCACCGATGATAAAATCAGAAGTAGGAGGAATGAGTTTCAGGGAAGCACCGCCCCCGTAGTTTGTCCAGCCCAAATCCGCAAACCCTGGGAAATCGACCCGATCCTGAAAGTTAAAACCAAAAAGATTGACCTTAGAGCCATTGCCAGACATGAAGGAAAGCTTACCATAAACATCCGTAAAGCTATAGGGCAAACCCAAGGTATCCGGATCTATTGCAAAGGGAATACTAGCGGTATCCACAGCGGCATAATTGTACAGGCTTTTGGAAGTCTCGTTGATATAAGAATGCTTTGCTGTGAAGATAAAAGAAGAACTTCCCCCACCCTCGTCCTTGAGTTTTTTTATCGGCCCTTCTAACAATAATTTTCCTTGAAATGGATTTACGGAAGCTACCCCACCATATCGCTTTTTGTTTCCTTCCCTAGTTTTTATATCTACAATAGCCGAAATCCTTCCGCCATAAGAGGCATCATAGCCTCCGGTTAAGACATCCACATTCCTCAATATTTCTGTTTCAAAGACAGAGAAAAACCCGATAGAATGGAAGGGGTTATAAATGGTCATACCATCCAATAGGATTTTATTCTGAATCGGAGAACCACCCCGAATATAAAGCTGCCCGCCCTGATCTCCGGTGAAAATAACCCCAGGCAATACAGGCAAGTATTGGGCAATATCTGCCTCCCCTCCTGTAGAAGGCAAGGATTTAATTTGCTTTGGCGTTACCGTAACTTTTGAAATCTTGACCGTCGTGCGTGCCTGCTCTCGCTCAGCGGAGACATTGACTGTTTCCAGCTGGACGCCCTCCGTAATATAAACCTGCACATATTCGATACCGTTGCCCCGAACCCTCACAGTTTGCTCCGTGTTATCATATCCGACATAAGAGGCCACTAGGATGTGTTCTCCGGCAGGGATATTACTGATGCTGAAGAAGCCATCCAAGTCTGTCGTTGTACCAAGTGTTGTCCCTTCAATCACAACATTACCATACATGATTGGCTCCCCTGTAACTTTATCGAACACATTCCCCCTCACACTTCCTGTCTGGGCATATGCCTGTAAACTAAACAATAGACATAAAGTGTATAACAAAAAACTACGCATCATAAACTTTAGTATATTCATGTTAAAAATTTTATTATGTTGCAAATATAGCTTAAACGGATCGAAATACAAAAAGGGAAATTTTGGGGGATGTTAACTTTCCTCATGAGCAACTGCCCGAAAGATAAAAGATTTGCAAATTAAAATATTACGCATATATTTGCATAATGCGCAGCACCGTGAGCATTGTAGCACCACAACATTGAATTGATTATGTTTCACCACACCACACAGATCCGTGTACGTTATGCAGAAACCGACAAGATGGGTTATCTGTATTATGGCAATTACGCGACCTATTATGAGGTAGGCCGAGCAGAGGCCATGCGCACTCTTGGGTTTACCTATCAAGAGATGGAAGAGAAAAAAGGGATCCTAATGCCTGTCGTTTCCTTGCAGATGCGCTTTGTTCGGCCAGCACATTATGATGACTTGCTCACCGTCCATACTTTTTTAAAAAAACTTCCGGAAAAATTTATGACCTTTGCCGTAGAAATTTTTAATGAAGAAAAGAAGCTCGTCAATGGAGGTTCGGTAAAGCTGTGTTTCCTTGATGCCCAAAGTAACCAAACGGTTTCCGCACCGGATTTTTTGATTACACCGCTTTTAAAATATTTCCAATAAAACCGTTCTAATTTGAAAATCCCGACAAACGCAGAGATTGACAAATTTATCAGGAACCTGCCCATTATCAAGAGTATGCTGGCATGGTCTAAAAAGCATTCTCTGCCCGGTTTTTCGAATGTTCCCCTGTACGATGTATGCTTTTTTATTGTGCAAGAGGCTAAACAGGAAAGTTTAGTTACCCGAGCCAATTCCATTGCATTTAATTTTTTCCTCTCCATCTTCCCGATCTTGATGGCGCTATTCACGCTCATTCCGTATATATTGCCTTATATCCTAAATGAAAAGCTCATTTCTTTCCTACCAGATGGCAATTTTGATTTTAATGAAACCCTAACCATTCAAATTCGAGAATTTTTACCGGAGACCTTGGAGAACCAGCTGATTTATTTTATAAAAGATGTTACGACCACCCCACGATTTGGCTTGCTTTCTTTTGGTTTTTTCCTAGCAATATTTTTCGCCTCCAACGGTATGCTCACCCTCATGAGGGGTTTTGAGAAAAGCCATCAGGATGTTTTTATCCGTCGCTCCGTCATCCACAAGAGATTACTCGCCATAAACCTGACCGCACTGATTGGCTTTTTACTGATTGCATCTGTTTTACTGATCATTCTGGGCAATAGCATCCTCGGCTTTTTCTTAAATTATATTGAATCCGATACTTTCACTTCCATATTATTATACTCGCTCAGGTGGGTCATCATTTCTTTTATATTATACACGGGAATTTCTCTTATTTATAGATATGGTGCGCCGACCAGAAAGCGGTTTCGCTTTTTTTCCCCTGGAGCCAGTATCGCGACCATGTTGACGATCCTTTCCTCTATTATTTTCGCTTTTTATATTGACAATTTTGGCATGTACAATAAATTATACGGTACGATTGGTTCCATTATTGTCCTGATGCTGTGGATACAGATCAATGCATTTATTTTGCTTGTTGGATTTGAATTGAACGCCAGTATCGCTGTGAATAAGAATCTTAGGGCTACGAATCAAAAATCAGAATAACTCTCCCTTAATCTGCTACTGGATCAAAAAAGGGTCAGAACTTCTTCCGACCCTTATCAAAACATTGCTTAGCTTTGATTGAATTAACTAAAATAAACTGTTGCTAAATTGAAATTTCTTCATTTGTATTGCTTTGATATTATTTTTTGCCAAACCCTTGTTGATGACCCGTTGTCCGTTGTTTTGCTAAGGAAGCTACGTTTTATAAAAAATCACATCTAACTTAATTTTTTCATATTCCAACTTAATAACTAAAATAAGTTCGACAACACAAATATATGGTCAAGAAAGTGTAAAAAAGGACACAATATACACCATTATCCAGATTCCTAAAATCAAATTATTAAAAAATTATATACATAATACCATATATTATTCAGATTTATATTACTTGATATTTTGACAAAAAATGATGTGCTTTTAGCCCACAACAAACATTTTTTTTATCATAATATAACAACTTTCCCGAAGACCTTTATACCCAATATCTGGGTCACTGTATAGC
>JAHDGC010000584.1 GCA_020627865.1 Saprospiraceae bacterium
TCCGGAGTTTACGATGACGCTTTACAATGATGATGCTTATCCGGAATATGAGACATTTAAATACCCGAAAGTTGGAGAAAAAAATGCCACGCTTTCTATCCATATTTATAATTTGGATAACAAGAAAATTACAAAAGCGGATACCGATAACGGCCTCTGGACATTGGATAATCCTGGGGATGTTTACTTTCCTAGAATTAAATGGACACAAGATCCGAATACGCTTTGCATTTTCCGGATGAATCGCCACCAAAATCTTTTACAGTTGCTTTTGACAGATGCGGATTCTGGTGAAACCAATGTTATGTTGGAAGAAAAAAATAAATACTATATCGACATTACGGATGATTTAACTTTCCTAGAAAATGGCAAGCAGTTTATCTGGACGAGTGAAAAAAGTGGCTTCAACCATATCTATCTTTATGATATGAAGGGGAAAGCATTAAAGCAACTGACTTCTGGCGAGTATGATGTTACAAAATTTTATGGTATTGATGAAAAACGGGGTATGCTTTTCTTCCAAGCTGCGGCAGATTCTCCGTTGGAGCGTCAGGTGTATAGTGTTGGCCTGAAAGGCAAAAAGCCAAAGAAAATGACACCCAAAAAAGGAACAAATAGTGCCCAGTTCAGCAGCACTTACGATTATTATGTTTTAAATCACTCCGATGCGAATACAGCCGCATCCTATAGTGTTTACAATTTAGATGGAAAAGAAATCCGCACCATCGAGGATAATGCAGCGATGAAAGTTTTACAAAAAGATTATAACATTCAACCTGTAGAATTTTTCCAGTTTGAGACGAAAGATAATGTTTCTTTAAATGGCTACATGATCAAACCACCGAAATTCAGCAAGAAGAAAAAGTATCCGGTATTCATGTATGTATATGGTGGGCCAGGTTCTCAAACAGTGCAAGATCGTTATCAAGGGTTCAACTACTGGTGGTTTCAGATGCTGGCGCAACAAGGTTACATCGTGGTGAGTGTAGACAATCGCGGAACCGGCGCGAGGGGAGAAGCGTTCAAAAAAATGACTTATCTCCAACTGGGGAAATATGAAACCATAGACCAAATCGAGGCCGGGAAATATATGGCCAACTTACCCTACACCGATGCAGAGCGGATCGGCATTTTCGGCTGGAGCTACGGTGGCTACATGTCAAGTTTATGCCTTGCTAAAGGAGCGGATGTTTTCAAGGCGGCCATCGCCGTTGCACCCGTCACCAACTGGAAATGGTATGACACGATTTACACGGAACGCTACATGCAAACCACGAAAGAAAATCCGGATGGCTACCGAGATAATTCCCCAGTTTATTTTGCGGATAAAATAAAAGGCCATTATCTGTTGGTGCATGGTGTCGCGGATGATAATGTGCATTTTCAGAATACAACGGAAATGGTCAATGCCTTGATAAAAGCCAATAAACAATTCGATACCTATTTTTATCCGAACAGAAATCATGGGATCTACGGTGGCACGACTCGGCTACACCTATATAATAAGATGACGGATTTTTTGATGGAGAATCTGTAGGAATTGGATTCATGATATTTTTAGGATTGGTTGTGTTTGCTCAAGCACAACCAATCTCACTTTTACATCTACTTTAATCTATTTTAACATCTTCTTAAGACCCTTTTCTTGCAACTTTTCGTGATAACCTGAATCCTTCGATGAACATCTCCCTTGTATCGACGAATAAGAACCCTTCGCCGATTACCTGCTATTGTTCACACAAAAAACTTAAAATTGTGTTAAATTTTCGTCGAAATCTCATCGTCACTCGACGATATTTTTGGCTTTTTGCCTAGTATTTAGACATCTTTGAAGTGTAAGAATTGTGAATATGATTTCAATTTTTGCGCAACAAAAAGTCGCGACGAACCGGGCACCACACACACACTTATTACATGGGTTTACACCTGAATTATTTAAGCTAAACTACTAATTAAAATTAGACAAAAATTTTACAGAAAACTAAACTACATACTATTAGAAAATAGTATACCATCAGAGAGATACACAGCATTATGGGCAAAAGCCTTCTTGTAACATTGCTTATGCATGAGTTGATTGTTATGAGAAGGCTACATCGACGGAGTTTTTATCCCACTTTTTACACCGTTTGCGGTATATTAAGGCCGCGTATAATGCTTAGGAATAATATTGTTAACCCACGCGTTTTCCAATTCTATCATATGATTCCTTCGTACACTTAGATCATTGACATTTAAAAAACAAGCTTTTGCTTTTGCATAAGCCGCTACAGCAGATTCATAATTTTTTATGATGGCCTCCTCGGTAAAAATCAGGTTATAAGTCAAACCATTCAAAACCTGCGCCTGCTGGCTTTCCCCTTCCAATATAGCAGATTCAAATTGAGCTAATCCTTCTTCCGGACGATTCATTTGATATAAAAATAAAGCATATCCTCGAATGGCTGCAATTTTCGCTACAGCAGAATCCGTGTAAGCATCTGTATGATCTATTGCTTTTTTATAATAAACTTCCGCTTTAGCATAATCAGCAGTAGAACGGAAGGTGTCGGCAATGAGCGTGTATTCAGATACAGAAAGTATAATGTTATAGATTTCAGCAAATTTAATGATTTGATCATTGATAATCTGCTTCTGGATATTCATCTGTTTTCCGGCTTTCACATCTTTGTAATCATTTGTCAATTTTGTTTGCGCAACATTAATTTTCGATAAATCCCTGATCAATTTTGAAACTTCAAAAAGAGCAGTATCATGTCCAGCACTTTTCTCTATCTCGGTGTGTGCTTCCTGCTTCGCAACAAAATATTTGTCTGGCAACTCATCAATAATATCCAAAATGTTAAGTCGGATTTTGGTCATGCTCCTGTTATAATCTTCAAAAGATAAAAGGCCCTGCATATTTTGGCTTTTGATATGCTGGAAATTGCTCTTTATCGTGAGGATGAGATTTAAGATAGTACTATCATCTTCCAATAAATTTTCTAAGTAATCTAAAATATCATCTGGCTTTTTTCCAATCTGCCTTTTGAGTTCAATTTTGGATTGCATAAAGTGTTTGGTTTTTGTTGTAATTGGTTTCGTCTGTATTTTGTTGTAAATTATGCTCGTCATGCTACATTTTGTAAATGCGTAGCTACGATTCTCCATACCTCAGGGTCGATGCCTAAAGATAAATGCGTAGATTTTACCTCATAATGTTTTACATTTTTAGATATACTATCCAAGCAAGCAGACCAGGTAACAATACTATCATTCTTCGTAAAGATGATACTCATCGGCACTTGGATTGGATTCGCCCGATCCAACTCATCTATTAAGGCTATTATTCTTTCTGTCTCCTTGGCTCCCCAAGATTTTGCGCCGATGGTGTAGGCCGGCCCACCAATTACCGGTGTCCCATAGGTGACCACTCCGGAAATTTTTTCGGGTATTTCTCTAGCAATTTCCCGAGCAACCACACCACCAAGGCTCCACCCAATTAAGGTGAGTTTGTCCTTACGATCTTCTGCTTTTAATTTAGCCACTATCTTATCCCTATAGCTTTCTAGTTTTCCATTGTTGATGCCCAAGCCCCAATATTCTGGTGCATATCCAAGCTTGGATAAATAGGCCTTCAATGGGTACATTACCGTTTCATGTGATTTCCAACCCGGAAAAAGCATGACTCTTTGCCCGTTGCCATGTTGTAGTTTTGTTAACTTTCTATATTGACTCAATAATTTGATCGGTTGTATGATCGAACGAACTTCTTGTATCACTCGTGGCCTTTTTACCTCTGATGGATGCGGACTTTTATGAATTGTATATTCTCTTAAACTCATGCTTGATTTTTTACTTTTACCTTTTTTACTAGAATAAGATAGTAACATTTTTTTTATATAAAGGTTTAATGCAGTTCATAATTATTGCATATATTTTAGTATAAAATTCCATTTTAAAATTGTTTGCGCATAGGCAACCCCATTGGGGATAAAGGGGGAGCGAGGGCTACAATTTTTGTGCTATTTTTTTGATAAAATAAACGCTTTATCAGCGAAATTTCCGCCCGTTAACAATAGTTAAGACTTTGTTAATACATTCGTCGAACTTTTCACGATATTAAACGATATTATTCCCATTTAGAGGTAACAAATCTTAACTTTGAAGTATAAAAATATAGACAAATTTATAAGAAATATGTAAAAATTGCTTTGAAAAACACGTCCTATTTTCTTTTAGGAAATTCAAATAGAAAGGCTAGGTTTTAAAGAATATAACATTTTGTTTTCGTAGTTGGTTTGTGTGATAATATAATCAGCAATGTTAAAACTCGTTTGGCTGTGTATTAGTCAAATACAAAAAATAAATTATGCTAGAATTATTCCATAATGCACTTGCGGCACCAAACATTTGCTATACTGTATTGCTCACTTTGGTGATACTGTATTGGCTCTTTGTCATCATCGGGGCTATGGATATGGGAAGCATTGATGTAGACTTTGATCTGGATGCAGACCTTGATGCGGATTTTGATCTGGACGGAGATTTAGATCATCATGTCGAATTGGAAGGAACATCAGGCCTTTCTATAACAGGATTTTTACATTTTTTTAACTTTGGGAAAATGCCCTTCATGATCATCATGTCTTTTCTTGTGCTGTTTGCATGGATGGGATCAGTATTAGGGAATTATTATCTTGGCAATGGCTCTTTTCTCGTACCACTGGCATTGATTTTTCCAAACTTATTCCTAAGCCTTTGCCTAACCAAAATGATAACAACGCCTCTAGTCCCCGTTTTTGAAAAACTAGATCATGAAGAAAAACCAATAGATTACATCGGAATGGATTGTGAAATTATCCTCCCCGCAACAGAAACAAAATTAGGCCAAGCAAAAGTAATCGTTGACAATAGTCCGTTATTGATTCAAATCAAGCAGACTACTAGTCAGAATAAGATTCTCAAAAAAGGTCAAAATTGTTTAATCATAAAAAAGGAAACAAATTGTTATGTCGTTCATGCTTTTGATACTGCCTGTCCATAAAAATAAAATTAATAAAAATAAAATATCCTGAAATTATTTTAAAATTAACACATTATCTACATTTCATTTATTTGAGAGTAAGAAAGAAATCATTCTTTGAATCATCGTCTCACTACGGTCGAAGGTACGTCGTGGTGGCGATGGCCTGTCAAAAAATTGTTCGACCGG
>JAHDGC010000585.1 GCA_020627865.1 Saprospiraceae bacterium
AAACATCAAACAACAAGAAACAATTAGCTACATGTAAAATCAAAAAAATTTACACATAACACAAAAAATGTTTTTACACAAAAATTATATTACGCAAAAGTTGGGTGAACTTTTTCTTTTGTAAAATTCTTATTTACTTTGTAAATCTTTTTTCATTTAAAAAGTAAAACTATGTGGAAACAACAAGGTCAACAACTCGTCTACTCCATTATCAATCCACTTATCCAATTTTTGGTCCGGCAACGGGTTTCCCCGAACGCCATTACCTTCATTGGATTGGCCATTAATTTTTTGGCGACCATTATTTTTATCGTCGGTGCCGAATTTGGCGAACGCAACGACCACAGCTACATTGCATTAGCCGGATTAACGATCTTATTTGCCGGATTATTTGACATGATAGATGGCCGGCTTGCACGTGAAGGTAATATGACCTCTCCTTTCGGGGCACTTTTCGATTCTGTTTTGGACAGGTACAGCGAATTGGTCATGTTTCTCGGTATTTGTTACTATCTTGTTGCCCATGATTATTTCATGAGTTCTATTTTTGCTTTTATTGCGATGATCGGCTCCATAATGGTTAGCTATACGCGGGCTAGAGCAGAGGGCCTTGGCGTAAATTGTAGTGTTGGAGCCATGCAAAGGCCAGAGCGTATCATCATCATCAGTCTTTCTGCAATTGCTTGTGGAACTTTCTCTTATTTTTTTGGTGGTGATTTTAAAATCATCGTAGACTTTCTACCCATTCCAATATTTGAATCTATCAGCTTATTTACCATTCCTATTTTTATTCTTGCGGTTTGGTCGAACCACACTGCATTGAACAGATTAAACCATGCGAGAAAGCAATTAGAAAAAACAAACATCACATAATAAATAATACCTATTATTTTATAACATGAAAAAAAAAATCAAATTAAAAGAGCCAAAGGGAAAACTTGGTATTCTAATGCCAGGGCTTGGTGCAGTAGCAACGACATTCATTGCAGGGACAATTGCCGTTAGAAAAGGCATCGGGAAACCTATTGGTTCTTACTCACAGATGGGTACCATTCGTCTGGGAAAGAGAACAGAAAACCGGAATCCATTTGTTAAAGATTTTCTTCCGCTCACACCATTGGATGATATCGTCTTTGGTGGCTGGGATGTTTACAAAGACAATGTTTACGATGCGGCCCTCAACGCTGGCGTATTGGACAAGGATTTGCTCAATGAAATTCGGCCAGAATTAGAAAGCATCAAACCCATGAAGGCCGTTTTTGATAAAAAATATGTAAAAAGACTAACAGGGCGGCATGTTAAGAAAGCCAAAACAAAAATGGATTTGGCTAAAGCCTTGATGGAAGACATAGAGAATTTCAAAAAAGAAAATGGTTGCAAACGAATTGTTATGATCTGGTGTGGTTCTACCGAAATTTATATTCGGGAATCGGATGTACACTCCAGTATTCGCAAACTCGAAAAGGGGATGCGGGAAAACCATAAGGATATTCCACCAAGTATGATCTATGCTTATGCGGCTATTAAAATGGGCATCCCGTACGCCAATGGTGCGCCCAACTTATCTTGCGATGTTCAAGCCTTGATTAAGCTTGCCACGAAGACGGGTACACCCATTACAGGAAAAGATTTCAAAACCGGGCAAACCTTAATGAAGACGATTCTTGCGCCCGGGCTGAAGGCTCGCTCTCTAGGCATACGGGGATGGTTCTCTACCAATATTTTAGGAAACAGGGATGGAGAAGTGCTCGATCATCCGGACAATTTTAAAACCAAGGAAGTTTCCAAATTGGGCGTACTGGAACAAATTCTAGAACCGGAAAAGCATCCTGATCTTTACCAAGACCTTTACCATAAAGTAAGGATTAATTACTATCCACCACATGGTGACAATAAAGAAGGTTGGGACAATCTCGACATTTTCGGGTGGTTGAATTATCCGATGCAAATCAAGATTGACTTCCTTTGTCGCGATTCTATTTTGGCCGCGCCTATCGTGTTAGATTTGGCGATATTTTTGGATTTGGCTTCGCGTGCGGGTATGTCTGGCATCCAGGAATGGTTGTCTTTCTATTGGAAATCGCCGCAGGTTCGGGAAGGGCTTTATCCGCAACATGATATTTTTAAACAGTTCGAAAAGTTAAAAAATACGCTTCGGCATATTGGTGGAGAAGAGTTGATTACGCATTTGGGGCTGGATTATTATGAGGAGTAGATATTTTTTTGTAATAATTTCTCTTTGCAAACGTTCCAGAGACTTACGTTTCTGGCAATGACATGCCGTTCCTATGGAACTCTTTTCCTCAATCCTGTATACTAAAATTTCAAAGTTTAGTATGCAGGATTGCTATGAAAAAAGGACTAATTTTATTTATAAACAATAACATGGAAAAATTTTCTTTCCCAGCTGCCGTTGCCACTTGTGGGCCTGCGGGTTACAGCCCAGTTGCTCCTGGCACGATGGGAGCCATCATTGGTGTGCTGGATTACCTGATTCTTTTTTGGCTAGTGGGTTCGGCCTTCTATACGCATCTAATTGCCTCCATACTTATCCTAGCACTTTTTTTTCTTGGCGTATGGGCCAGCAATCAGGTGGAAGCGGCATGGGGACACGACCCTTCCAAAGTTGTCATTGATGAATTTGTCGGGCAATGGATTGCCTTATTGTGGGTTCCGATTTCGTGGCAGACGGCATTGGCTGGATTTATCCTGTTTCGCTTTTTTGATATTTTAAAACCTTTGTTCATTAAAAAGATGGAGGCCTTGCCACATGGTTGGGGGGTGATGTCAGATGATGTGTTGGCGGGAATTTATGCAAATATTGTGTTACAAGGATTGGTTTATTATGGGGTGTTTGAAATCTAACCTGTAGGGACACGAATATATGCTGTAGGGACACGAATATATATACCGAGACGCGATGCATCGCGTCTCTACAAAATAAAACTTATCAAACCAAAAGTTCCATTTCTAAAATCATTTTATCGTTCGCAAGCTGCTTCTTTTATTGCGACGGTTTCCGACTTTTCGGTAATGCTTTTTCTGACGGAGATTACAGGGTTCTGGTATGTGATTTCGGTAACGTTTGGGGGCATTACGGGTGGCCTTATCAGTTTTTTCCTGAGTCGGAATTGGGCATTTGAAAAGAAAGATGAGAGGATGTCGGAACAGGCCTTGCGTTATATTTTCACATCTGGGAGTAGTTTGTTATTAAATATTGGTGGTGTGTATGTTTTAACGGAATATTTTGGGAGTCATTATGCGATGTCGAAGGTTATTGTTTCTGCAGTGGTGGGTATTTTTTTTAATTTTTTGATGTTTCGGTATTTTGTGTTTCGGTAAAAGTCAATAAGCCTTAAGAAAGTCGCTTTAAGTGTCTAAAGCTGCCGATAGCTATACATTAGACTAAAAGCTGTAAGCGCCTCGAAGCAGTTGATTGGCTAAAAGCATTATAAAGTTGCTGGTTTAATCTATTTCAAAACTATCTAGTTTTATCGAAAGCTTTTTTTCTAAAAATCATCCCCTTCCGCTCCACAATACATACACGAATCTACCTCCACATCATATAACATATACACGATGCCTTCTTCATCCCGCCAGTTTTCCCGTTTACAAGTAGTGCAATATTTTGGATAAATGGTATTTCGATCAAAGCCATTACCCCACGACATGACGATGAGGTCACCTACGGATAAACGCGATCTCTTTGAAGTATCTTGCAAAAATTGTTTGATCTCCGGTGTCACGGCAATTGTCATCATAGCATCTGGTTTAACTTTTCTTTTGAGCATAGTGTATTGTTTAATGTAGTGGTTGAATTTTCAATATTGATAATTTTTATATTTCTCACGTTCCAGACATTTACATGTCTGGCAATAGCATGCCGTTCCGATGGAACTCATTTCTAAAGACGTTTCAGAAACTCATTATATGATTTTGAAGTTTATCTTTTCAAGAAATTAGCTCTAAAACCCAACATCGTGTTTATAATGTTATAAAATTATTGAAGTATACAATCCTCCGAAGCCTATAGCGCATACCTCTTCGCCCCCAGCATCACCATAATCATCTCAAGTGCAGCTTCAAAAAGGATAATTTCTATAGAAATATTATTCCTCATATAAAGCGGATTTCTATCCAGATTATCAAACTGCCTTCTTGCAACTCGCTTCAAGGCAACCGGATTAAAATTAGCCCTTGGCAAAGCACACAATATTTTTATAAAAGCTTTCGCTCGCTTGGTGCCCTTCCCATTCAGATAGGGATACTTACTCGCCGCCTCTGCCCGGTCGATAAATTTATCCCGATCATTGATCAGGTAAAACAATAATTCTCCGATAATGATGTTGATCTTATTCCCTGTTTTATCATGTGCGGTATCCGCCGTTTCGTTCAGGTATTTGCCTATCGAAAACCGATCTGTTCCCACATCCAGTTTTTTGGCCGCACTTAAAAAATACAGGTAGGCGCCCAGAATGGCCCACTGCTCAGAGAGTGTATCGTACTTGCTTTTCCGGTGCTTTTTATAAAGCTCGTAGGCAACCTTATAATTGCCGCTGTGTAACTCGTTCACGGCCTGATAGTAGTACAAGATGCCTCTATTTTGGGAGTAGGCGGGTGCGTATTGTTCGGCTTTTTTTAAAAGTTCCCGAGCTTCATCGTATTCTTTTAGGGCAATGTGGGCGATCGCTTTATTTTTGTAAAAAAATTGAAATGTAGAATCGGCCACACCTTTTTTTCTCTCTAAATTATCCAAGGCGTTTTGGGCTTCCTCTTTAATCGAGGCATAATTCATGATATTCAAATGCCTTAGTACCCGGATCATATAGTAACGTTCTAAGAATCTTGCTGTGGTACAAACAAAAGAGGCTAGTTCCGCAATGATTCCAGAGAATGTATCCTCCGTTACCCCTCGTTTTCTATTCACTTGCATCGTTATCATGTAATAGTATTCTGCAGCAAGATCCTCGGCCCCTAATGCCTTAAATAGTCTTCTTTTCATTTGGCTGTACTTTTTAAAAATTTTGGGCTTTCTGGTTATGGAAGCTCCTTTCATGAGTTCTACCGCACAATTATAAGCCAGTAAAGTGAAGTTATAGCTTGTTGCGATCGCATAACTTTTTAGAAACATTTTTTGGGCTTCTTCCCGCATCAATTGCTCGGAAAGATGCATTCCGAGGTGATAAAGTTTCCG
>JAHDGC010000586.1 GCA_020627865.1 Saprospiraceae bacterium
GGAAACCCATCAGTTTCTCTCGTTGGCTGGCTTCTGCTGTTTTGAAAATAAAAAACTTCCGTCCCGATGCTGAGGTAATGTTAAATTGCCCACCAGGAGGGTTCAGGATCGCCTCAACATAGACCGAATCCAGCAAACCAATGAAGACACCGGCATCCGGACTCAATCGGTATTTATCCTGTCGCTGCCCATTGATAGACCATTGCGTTCGGTTCACCCCAACATTTGTCGGGTTAAAGGCCAACAAATCTTTTACATCCTCGATAAAATCAAATTTTCGGGAAGGATTGAGGTCAATATTCGCATAATAATCATCTTGGAACTGGTAATAATGGGATTGATTCCAGCCTTCGGAGCTGTTGGGCAAGTAGATAAATGAGCTTCCCTTCCAGATGTATCCTACATCAGCGCTAGTGCTATCCGGACTCACCCGCCAGTAATACACCCGATTATTTTGATAATTCATATCGGGCTTCCACTCCACAACACCCCCTCCGGAGTCCGTTACATAACGTTGTTTGACTGTACTATTAAACAAAGCTGAGGTATCAATTTCAAAGACATATTGCTGTGCTGCAATAAAGGCATCTGTTGTACTAGCTTTCAAGGTAACACCAGGCTGATTGACGATGCTGTACTCTCGTGGCAATACCGGATTTAAATCATTGGAAACAAAATAAACCGGAGAGAAGATTTGTTCGTTATTCATTTCTGCCAAGCCCGGCAACTCTTCTACATCATCATTGTAATCCACAGTGATGGTAAAACTGTTTGCCCCTAGGGCAACGTTACCAAAACTCGGAATGGCATAGCGCAGTTTTTGGCGGAAAGCAGGTGCCTTGATCTGTTCAGAAACGACCAGCTCCTCGTCTCCATCGGGGAAGCGCTGCTTGACCTCAAGGGTGATGGTATCATCGACATAGGAACCAATGTTCACGACTTCAAATTCGAGATGAAAACTATCCTGCCGGATATTGATTTGGGAAGGCTCTGTCAAAAGCGTAGCCGGGTCGACAATATAATCTGGGCCAGGATGTGGATTCATACGAATCGCCGGATCGCCATGCAAGGTCATTTGATGCGGCAATTGCCCCATGCTGAACCCATTTTCAAAGAAAGCCCGTTGCATAATATCTCCCAATCCCTGTCCATAAGTAGCCTCGGAACCTAGGTTTGAATAAAAGGCCTTTCCGAATTCAGACAACTGGGAAATATAGCCCGCTCCTGTGGAAGCGAAAAAGGCAATAGCCGCTTTCTTTTCCTGAAGGACGAAATTTTCACTAATCCCTTGAACATCATTATTATGAATTTGGCCAGAGTAGCACCCCAAGGAAACAATGGCTGGATATTTTCCCTCATTTTCGTAGGTGGAAGGATTGTCCAAATTAAAATCAAAATTTCCAGCGGAAGAATGCCCGAAAAAAGTAATGAGCGATACTCCGCTATTAATCAGCCCTTTGAGTTGATCTGACTGTGATATCTGGATGGGATCGGCACTATTTTTATAAAAAGAAGTTACCTGCCCTCCATACCGGTTCGTAGCGATAATATCTTCAAAAGCATCCAACTGTGTCTTGATCAAGGGCTGTTCGTTTACCTTTCCCCCTCCGAGGTGAATCATCCGTTTCATCCAAGCCCGATCGTCGATGGTTTGACTTGCAGAAAAATTACTTTCATGGTCAATGATTTTATCCAGATACATCCGAACATGGTTGCTATTTGTTGCCGATAGTCTTCCTATAGGTATAACACTATATCTCGCATCATTAGCTGTACCGAAAAGATTATCCGCCCCGGGCGTACCAAAAGTCGGGACAAAGAAGGGTACATCGTCGATGTTGTTCACTGTTCTGATCTGGTCATATTCAATTCCTTTGCCCATCAAGAAAAGGTATCGAGGATTTTCCCAGAAGCGTGCGGCATAATTAGTAAAGTTTCTTATCGCGATGCAATGTCGGTTTATACCGTAGGCAAATTGGTCGTAAATTTGTTGCACATCATAAACCTTGGTATCAAACCCGCCACCTACTTCAGAAGTTCTGTAGGACTTGTACTCCTCTACCCAGTTTGTCACGGAGCCATAAAGTTTCGGATTTGAAATCATGATATATTCCGAGGATAATGATCCATAATCTATGAAAGCAGCATTGTGCATTGCCGGCACACTAAGCGCCCCTGTTCCATTATTGACCAAGATCAATTTCCGCTTCTGTGCGGAAGCGGGTAACAACACTTTCACCAATCCAGACTCAACCGTACAGGCTATCCTGAGGTTATTGGTAAGGTCGTACAATACCGGTGTTCCTCCGGCAACATCAAAATTACTGATGCTCAAAAACTGAGGACTGCTCCCCCCGTCCAACTGAAACCCGAAGCTTTTTTTATTACCAAAATCAAAAGACCTCGGGTACTCTAATTTGATAAATGCCACAGCGGGTTTATCAAAACTATCGGTAGCATCGCCATTGACATCTACCGCAATCTCTCCACTGAGGGCAGATGCCGCAACAGAAAAAGCAGCTTCCTGCACACCATAGTTTGTCCAATTCTCTTCGGCGACAACCGTTCCATTCAGCTTAACCTCATGCCGGTGCACACCGCTTCCGCCTGCCCAACGTACAGTCATATTTCCGGATCCACTATTCGTTACGGGGTTCTCTGCCGCAATGGTAAAGGAGAGTGCATTGGTAGAAAAACCCGTACAAAAACCTTCTGCGACTTCGAAGTAGGATTTAAAATCCTCGTTGTTGATGTTTTTCTTGATGTGCTTATCTTTAAAGATGGATAAAGATTCTGCCCAACAAAAGGATTCTGCTGCCGGCGGGTTGGTCGTATTATTCGCCAGATTTTCAAATCTATTATTATCAGCACTTCCCGCCTCCCAAGTCAGGAAATAGGCGGATGTATCTGTAAAAAGGCTATACTCGGGATTGAGCATTTCCGCTGCTGGGTTGTTGTAGAGGAATGCATCTAGTGCTGTTCTATTTTTTTGCCCATAAAATTCTAGGTAAGCATTTCCCCCAAAATTACCCTCTGTTGAAGTATAGATCGGGATTTCTTGCCCCATGTAAAATAGGCGAAATTCCTTACCGGCGATAACAGATGCTGGTATACCTTGGTTAACCAAATCTTGGGAGGTCACCCGATAAATACCATCTTCGACCAGCTTGATCTTGTAATGAGCAAGGTCAAAATTGATCCACTCGTTTCCATAAAGGGTATCTGCCTGTACCAGCATTTGGGCATGAGCAGTTATGGAGAAAGTAAGTATACAAACTAAATGCGTAATTATTTTTTTCATAGTAAAATGAAGTCTTTTCGCGGTGCAATATAAAACCTCGGGTTTCAATAGATGGGTGTGTTCATTGCAATTGCTACCGTAATATGGCTTTTGATTTTTCACAAAGGGATTGATCTTAGGGCATGTTGGGACTTTAATAATTAAACGGGTGAAGCGCATCGTTGTTGCCTTCAAAACTAATAGTTTTCGGGGAAAGATGTTGTTAATATTTGGTTGCTAAAAGGTTATGTAGCCGACGAAGTAGTGTTAATTTGATTGTATAGCCAATCTAGCTAAAAGGAATACAATTTCCATACCGCTAATTTATCTGCTTTTTATATCCATACTTTTTGACTACAAGCCCTTTCCAGTGGCATAATATTTGGATTTATCTTAATGTATAGTTTGCAATCAATCACAACTAAATAAAACCCAAAAGATATGTATGGATTAGTTAACAAGGCAATAGAGGATTTGATCAAAAATAAATTTGATGACGAAACTTGGGAAACCATCAAGCAAAAGGCTCAAATGGACATAGACATGTTTGTCAGTATGAAAACCTACGATGATGCTGTGACTTACAAATTGGTCGGTATTGTGAGTGAGGTCATAGGGCTTTCCCAAGAAGAAGTTCTTATTGAATTTGGTAAATATTGGGTTAATTATACCGCAAAGGAAGGTTATGGCGACCTCCTCGATATGGGTGGGGATACTTTCCCTGAATTTCTGAGCAATTTAAATACTTTGCATGTTCGTGTAGGCATGACTTACAAGGACTTACAACCGCCATCTTTCAACTGTGAAGAAATAGATGAGCACACGCTCAACCTCAAGTATTTATCCCATCGTGAAGGGCTTGAACCTTTGGTTGTTGGCTTACTACATGGTTTAGCTGATAAATTCAAGCTAGAGACTCAAATTACTCAAACGCATTATAAAGCGGAGCATGGTTATAGTGAATTCAAGGTTATTCACTACCCTAAAATATCTCCTGAATCAGACAACAACACATTAAATGCAGGAGCTACATCTTAATATAACTGAAAAACAAGAAGTGCAACTAATGATGATTGCACAACTCTTCCCGTTTCATTTTTTTTTAGATGCTCAACAAAATATAATTCAGATGGGGAATAGTTTGAAAAAGCTAATCCCTGAAAAATATCAGTTCACCCCATTTAATAGTATCTTTAAAATCAAACAGCCGGCCTTTGTCTCTAGCCTAGACAAAGCCGACTCGTTTATGCGAGAAATTTTCGTCCTAGAATGTACTATAATAGACAATTTACAAATCAGGGGGCAATTACTCAAGCTACCTGACACCAACCTGATTTTATTCGTAGGTGCTCCTTTCATCCGAGAATCCTCCATGATTAAGGCATTGGGGATCAATATTAATGACTTCGCTATTTTTGATAGTCTGCCTGATTATTTATTCGCATTGCAAGCACAAGACACTTCTATAAAAGAAGCCAATACCCTTGCAGAGCGACTCCATAAACAAGCCAAAGAGTTAGAAGAATATAACCAACAATTAAAAAGCTTCACCTATATTGCTTCTCATGATTTAAAGACACCGATTAGAAATATCATAAATTTCAGCAAGTTACTAAATACCGAGAGTGGTAAATATCTGGATGAAGCTGGGAAAAAATATATCGACTTTATCCTTGATGCTGGGAAAAGGATGGAATTACTCCTAAATTCATTGTTGCATTATTCTACAACCTACAAAAGTAATCCAAACTATACCCGAGTAGACCTCAATAAAATATTAAAGAATGTCCTTAATGACCTGCAAAGTAAGATTAGCGCAAACAATTCCAACATTACGCTTCCAACCTTACCAACGATTAACGCTGATGAACAACAACTTTATCAAGTGTTTCAGAATTTGCTGACGAATG
>JAHDGC010000587.1 GCA_020627865.1 Saprospiraceae bacterium
TAACGATATTTTATTTGCTAGGTTGTATACCAATTATTGATTGGTTCATTCCAGATTAAAGCGATTCGTCTTCAAATAATTCATCTTCAAATTCAAGTAACACACTTGATAGGGTTCTTTGTGGTTTAAGTGTGATGACTTCAGACCCAAATGCTTCGGCCGCGTCCCAAGCACTTACCGTTTTGAGTTGTGTACCTGGCCCTGCTAGCTGTGTCTTTGGTATGGTTGGGGCAGCTAATACTTGTTTTAACTGGTTTAGGGTTGAGGAGAATGGGTATATAGTTCTACTGGGTGATATAGGTACAACTGATCTCCCTCCTATCATACAACAAGCAGTATTAGATATTGAACAAGTGAGTATTGCCTATGGTGCACATCAAGCCTTTTTTGAGGAATATGTAGGGGCCAGTCTTTATGCTAATGAAAATGTCTTGGAATTTTCTGTGTTGGTACTTCCCTTTATTGAACAAGAAATCGAAATTACAACGGCAGATGCCGATACAATCATTGCAGAGTTAAGCGGATTTGATATTCCCGTATCTGAAATTAATAGCTTTATGACAAGGTGGAATGAATCTTTGATTGCTTATCAAAACAATGTGTTTTCACCCAATGCTACTTATCCGAATATTATTGACCGTGCCTTACTAAATCAATATTATGTTGATTTGGTAAATGCTAACCTGTATGCTTTAGATCGAGGTTTTCAATCTATTGTTAATATGCATGATGAGGCAGTGGCAACAATAGAAGAATATGGTGAGAACAATGGTTATGCTACATCAGGAATAGTAGCAAACGATCAAAATGATAACCAAGCAATGGCATCCGTAGTAGGACAAAATCAAAACAGCGGCCCAAGTGTTTGCGCCTCCGTAACCATTAATATCAGCCAAGAATTAACCATGACCCGCGAAGCCTTTGAAGGCACCTTGGGGGTATTTAATGGCCACCCTACGGATGCTATAGATTCCTTGGCTTTGAATTTGGAAATTGTTAACCCGGAAGGTGTATTGAGCAACGATTTATTTCAAATTGAACTGATTGGACTGGATAACTTAACGAGCATTGATGGAACGGGCATGCTAAATGCACAAGAGCAAGGCGGTGCTACCATCCTGTTCATCCCCGAAACAGGGGCAGCACCCACCGTTCCTGTCTCCTACTCTTTCGGGGGAAGTATTTCGTATAAAGATCCATTTTCCCAGTTGATTGTTACACTTCCGTTGATACCGGTTACGCTTCAGGTGAATCCTTCCCCTGATTTATACCTGCATTATTTCATGCAACGGGATATTTACGGGGATGATCCGTTGACAGAACCCATAGAGCCAATTATCCCCGGAGATTTGGCCGTAATGGTTGAGAATAAGGGGTATGGAACGGCAACAAATGTTAAGATTGAATCTGCCCAACCCGAAATTGTTGATAATGATAAAGGATTGGCCATTAGCTTTAATTTAATCGGTACCCAATTACAGGGCGAGGCCGCAAGTATGGGCTTGACCAATATTGATTTTGGAGATATAGCCCCGCTCAGCACCAAGGTTGGCCAATGGTTTTTTACCAGTGACATACTTGGCCATTTTATCAGTTATGAAACAAACCTCGTGCATGCCAACAGTTATGGAAATCCTGATCTGAGCCTTATCAGCGGTGTCGAGTTACATGAATTGATCCAGACGATTTCTGTTTATACACAAGAGGATGGTATTGATGATTTTCTAATCAATGGAATTCAGGATTCCGAAGAACGACCCGATGCGATTTACTTATCACAGGGCAATATCGTGTACGATGTGTTTGGAGCCACTACTGGATATTTTACGGGTGACATCTTAGCTGTTGGGAATACGAATATTGTCCATGTAACACCTTCTGCGGGGGGGTGGAATTATATTAAACTGGATGATCCCGGAAATGGAAATTTTGAAATTCTAAGTGTCACCAGAAGTGACGGTCAGGTTATTCCATTACAAAATGTATGGCTGACCCATGTTACCATTCCTGATAGTAGGGAGCCTATTTATGAAAATAAATTTCATTTTGTGGATGACTTTGAGGGATTTGAGGAGGTAAGCTATACTGTCGTATGGTCGCCTAAAGATCCCAATCCGCCATTTGTAAGCAATATTTCTGGTTTTCCTTTGGGGGTTACTTCAGAACAAGTGGACACGCTTACGGTAACTTTCAGTGAAGCCATAGCAGAGGAATCATTCGGAATCGAAGATTTAAATTTAATAGTACAGGGGGGTTCCAATATTATAGATAGTTCTGTAATCATCACACGGGTAGATTCTGTTACTTATAAAGTGGATATTTCTGCGGTGAGTACGGAAAACGGATATTATATATTTACAGTACAAGCAGCCGGGGTCAATGATATTACAGGTACGCCCGGAGAATTGGGAGAGCAAGTTGCTTGGACACAATATTTGTCTGTGCCTTCAGTAGTTTCATTTACTGGCCTACCGGAAGGCAATATTGGGAATAGTTTCGATACGGTTCAATTGTTATTTAATATGCCATTGGATATGGCAAGTGTTACCCCAAACCAATTTTCTATTACGTTGGACGGTGTAGTGCAGCCCGGAACCTTCACGGTAAGTTCCTTAGACGGAACGAATACCTTAATTGAACTGGTGGGCATCGGTACACATCTTTCTTCGGATGGCGTCTATGAGTTGATCGTTGATTTACCAAATATCATCTCGGCAGATGGTGTCAGTGGGATAGCTACGCAATCGGTTTCATTTGAGTTAGATACCGAAGCTCCAAGCTTGGTCAACCTCCTGCGGTTCCTCGGCGGTGGATTAGATGGCCAACACTATACAGGCATGAATATGAATTTTAGCGAAGTCGTCCAGCCTGTTGGTTTGGAGAGTGTAATGTTGGATAAAGATGGTGTAAACATAGATATATCTACTGTGCCAATTAGAGAGGAAAGTTCAGACTGGTTTGTTATGGAGAGTTTCGGACAATTAAGCTATGGCGAAGGTGTATATACGTTTAGTGTGGATATGTCAACGGTTGCTGATTTAGCGGGGAATTTTGGTGCTGGTATAGCAACAACCAATTGGACGGTAGACCGTACTTCTAACATTGTTATTACGAATCTTGCCGTTTCTCCCGATCTTGGATTTTCTTCTACTGACGGTATTACTTCCACACTGGATTTGACCATTGGTTTTGAACTTAATGAGGATGCAGAAACGATAAATATTTACCAAGACAATAACGGTACTTTAAATTTGTTGAGTACCCTTAGTTCAGTCTTGGCAGGTACTGTGACGGAGCCGGTACAATTTAATACAGGCGGAAATACGGCTGTTCTTGTAGAAGCCATAGATGCAATAGGGAATACAGTGAATCAAAGCCTAGATTTATATTTGGATGAGACTTCCTTAACGGCTCTTTGGAGTTTTCAGGAAAATCAGGTGTTGGCCACACATCCTTCATCTGTTACCTTGATTTTTTCTGATCGACTTTTAGAAGATACGAATTTAGACAGTGCCTTGTTCTTGAATTATGAAAACAACATGTTAAGTATTTCAAATCTTGTAGTTACTCAAATCTCGAATACGGTTTATGAAATTAGTGGTTTAGAAAGTTCTATTTTACTGGATGGGAATTACACGCTTGGTGTAGATATTTCCCAACTCTTTAAATTTCAAAGTGGATTGAGGGGGACGGATGTAAGTACCGTGAGTTGGGAAATCGAAATTCCAGTTGCGAATGAAATAACCATAGCACTAGAGGAATCCATCGAGCTTTGCCTTCTAGGAACCGGAGCAGAAATCTCCGCTATCTTGGCGGCCACTGCATCAGGCGGGTCGGGTGACTATACTTACAGTTGGAGTAATGATTTAGGCTTTGGCCCATTAAAAGAGGTGAGTCCAACAGAAACAACTGCCTACACCGTTTTTGTTTTTGATAATTTATTTGGAATTTTAGATTCAGCGAATGTTATTGTTTCTGTTACTAATTGTAGTGAGGAAATTACCTGTAGTATTGTAAATTTCACAGATGCAACTTGTCACGGTTTATCAGATGGTACCATTACGGTGGATGCAGGTTCTGGAGCTGTTTTTGAATTTACAATTGAACCGGATGCAGGAATCAACAATCAAGATGGTACCTTTGAAAATTTACCTGCGGGTAGCTATACTATTTCTGTATCTAATGACCTCATGGAAATGGCGGTATGTGAAACAGTTACGATTTCTGAACCTGAACCCTTGTCTTGTTTGGTCAACCCGGAATGTCCACAACAAGTTTTCCTTACGGACAATTGGGTCAGTAACATCTGGAATTTATCTGAAGCAATGATGTCTGATGCTTTTGGTATTCAGATAGAAAGCGTGAATGAATCCGGTTTTGCCTTTGGTTTACAAGCCACACACGAAACGTTTAACAATACAAACGCAAGTTGGTTTAGTGAAAATATATCTGGTAGGCCATCTTCTGCATTTCAGTTTATTTGGGACTTTTTTGTGGAAGATGAAGATACACCTATTGACAGTTCCGCTGATGGTGATACTACTATTTTGACGATTCGGTTCGATCAGGCTGTTACGAATCCGGTCATCCATATTGACCGCTTGGGTGAAGTCACGACTACTGGAAAATCGAATTCTACGAATTGGAAATTATTAAGTGCAGGCACATTAGAGAAGTTATCAGGGAATAATAGCCTCATCGTAGATGGAAGCTCTTTTTACAGGGAGATACTACATAGCGGTGTAATAGTAAATCCTGAAGCAACTCCAGACCGGTACAATGGAGCAGCAGCGGGGTCTATCAAGATTAATACCGACACGGCTGTTAGCACCATTATGTTTGAGTTGACAGGTAGAGGATACGAAGGAACAGGCAGGGACTTTTTTGAAATTATTATAAGCTCTGAAGAATGTATGGATAGTACTATAATTGAAGAAGGAGATAGTATTGTGTTTACATCAAGTATTGGTGTAGATGATGGAATGATTCAAGTTGCTGCCACGGGTGGAACCGCACCATATACTTATAACATTATACCTGCAGTTGGGACAAATCACGGTAATGGACTGTTTACAGATTTGCCTGTCGGGGATTATAGTATTACCATTACAGATAACAATGGTTGTAGTGAAGCCTGCACATTGGTTAGCGTAGTTGATCCAGACAATTCATTTGCTTGTGATCCAGAT
>JAHDGC010000588.1 GCA_020627865.1 Saprospiraceae bacterium
GGAACAAAATCTTGCTGGTGGCAATTACCAGTATAATCTAGGGGAATATTTACCCACAGGTATATATTTTTGTAAAATAAGCATAAATAATAATTTGTTTATAGAAAAAATATTTAAATTGTAGCTGGTTTGAATGCAAAGCCGTAGACGGAATGCAAAACCGTAGACGCAATCCAAAACCGTAGAGACGCAATGCATTGCGTCTCTACGGTTTTGGATTCGGCATACATCAAAATTTTATTTTAAAACAGCAAACAATGAACATCAGAAATATAGCCACACCACTCTGGATGCTCTTCCTCTTTTTTTTATGCTTTACTTATCCAACAACACAACTCTATACCCAATCAGAGGCAGAAGATTGTATAGATTGGTATACCCGTATGGGAGAGGAAATGTTTGATAAAGGTCGTTATGATAGTGTACTTTATTTTTTCAAAAAAAGACTTCCTTATTGCAAAAAAAATAACAATCATAAAGCAGCTATAAACAGTACGAATTGGATTACCTATATTTATGATGCAATGGGGGTAATGGACTCATTGGAGTTTTACCAGAAGGTCGCCGAAAGTCATGCAGAGGAATTGGCTAAAGTGGAACCTTACGCAGAGGATCTGTATAAATATAACAATACTTATGCTAGATTTTATGAAATAAAGCGAGAGATTTCTAAGAAGCTGGAATACTTGAAAAAAGCACAGTCTATTTTGAAAAATCAAGCGGATTCGAATACCTCGCATTTAATCATTTCCTATCAGAATCTGGCAACAGCCTATGAGGATGTAGGAGATCACTACACCGCACTTGAATACGCAACTTATGCGAATAAATTGTTACAAAAACACACAGAAGATGAGCAAGAACTTTCTGATGCGGTTTCGATTTTGAATACGATAGGCTTTCAGTATATGCATTTGTCTAATTATGATGAGGCATTGCGGTACTATGAAAAGGCCATTAATCTTGCGGAAAGATTGGAGGAGAAAAACATAACTGTAGCTTTTATTTTTGCAAACTTAGGATACCTTTATTTTGAACATGGCGATTATGTCCGGGCCATAAAATTGGTGAGAAAAGCTATGCGTTTGCTTGAGGCTCTGGACCAGAAAAAACATTATGTTTACGCAGCTTGTAACAGGGTTTTGGGACAATGTGCCATGAAGCAAGGAAGGAAGGTCGCTGCGTTACAATTCCTGAGCAGGGCAAAGGAATTCGGACTGAAACATCAGGGATTTAAGTCGTATATTACTGGCGGAAACTTCAAGGTATTGGCCGATTTCTATCGGGAAAATAACCCTGATTTGGCCTTAGATTATTACCAAAAATCCCTCTCCGCACTGGTGCTGGAATTCAACGATACGATGGACATTTCTGCAAACCCGATATTGACACAAACTTGCTATTCTAAACCCCGTTTTTTGGAAATTCTTGAGGCCAAAGGCAGCCTGTTGTTGGAGCGTGGTTGTCATGAAAATGCATTGTTGTGTTATCGGCGGCTTGATGAACTGATGTTCGATATGCGTCGAAGTTATCAGGCGGAATCGTCGAAGTTTTTATTGCAAGAAAAAGCCATTCCGATTTATGAAAAGGCCATTGAGGTGGCTTTGCAATTGGACGAAACTGAAACAGCCTTGCGGTTTGCCGAAAGGAGCAAGGCCGTGTTTTTGCTGGAAGCCACCAAGGATAAAAATGCCCGCAGTTTTGTGGGTTTGCCGGAGGAACTACTGCAACAGGAAGAAAAGTATAAAATGGATATAGCTTATCTGCAACGGGAAAAATACGGTCAGCAGTCGGATTCAGAAAATTCTGCGGAGTTGGATGCCCATATCTTTTTGTTGAGCAAGCAAAAGCAGGAGCTTGTGGAACGGTTGGAAAAGGAGTTTCCCCGGTATTATCATTTTAAGTATGCTGACGTGGAAATTAGTATCGACCACTTGCAGGAGAATTTGGATAATGACGAAGCGATGTTGCATTATTTTTATGGCTTAGAAAAATTGTATGTTTTTGGTATTACTAAAAAACAAGTTGGGGTACAGGAATTGGAGATTAATGCTGCAATAGAAGAAAAAGTGTATAATTTGTTAGAAAATATTGAGGCTAGAGAAGAAAGTTGTGATGCTTTTCTGGAATATGGGAACATGGCAAGTGCGCTTTATGATTTTTTATTGAAAAATAGTGTAGCGCAGTTTGCGGGAAACATTAAAAAGTTGAGGATTATTCCCGATGGCGTGTTGCGTTATTTGCCTTTTCAGGTATTGGTTAAAAATTTTGATGAAGAAAAATTTTCGACGCATGGATATGATGAGCTGGACTATGTGGTTCGTGATTTTTCGATTTCCTATTCTTATTCTTCGAGTGTTCGGAATGCCATTCGGCAAGTTGGTGATGGTGGCAATTTTAAGGTTGATTTTGCAGGATTCGCCCCGGTTTTTGACGGAAAAAAAATAGCGTCGAATGGGCGGGATGTTCCTAAGAAATTATTGGCCAGTGTAAAGGAGGTTGAAAGCGTCAATGATTTGTTTGGTGGAAAAACATTTCTCAGAAAAGAAGCTTCTGCTGCTAATTTTAAAAGGATAGCGGGGCGATGTAAGGTATTGCATTTGGCTACGCATGCAACATTGGGGGAACATACGATGAGCAGCAAGATTCATTTTTATGATGATTATATTACGGTTGGTGAAATTTACAGTTTGCCCGAAATGAATACACGCCTGGCGGTGTTGAGTGCATGCAGAACGGCGCGCGGAAAGCTCAAGCGGGGAGAGGGCATCATGAGTATTGCACGGGCATTCGGGGTCGCGGGTTGTCCTGCAACATTGAGTTGTTTGTGGTCTGTTCCGGATGGGGAGACTTCGGATTTGATGGTTTCTTTTTATGAAAATTTAATGAGGGGGAAAACTCATGCTGCGGCACTGAATGTTGCGCAACAGAATTATTTGCAAAAAGAGGTTATGACGTCGATGCAGGCGCATCCTTTCCGTTGGGGCGCGTTTGTGCTGTTTGAGTAGGGAATGTGTTTGGTCTTGGGCGCGTGGGTTCGGGGAGCTATTTTATGGGTTTGAGTGTACATTAAATATTCATTTAAAATATACATTATTTAACATTTCAAACAATATATACCCTAGTAGGGTGGGATCCCACCCTAGCAACCACGAGACCGCCCCGATTTTTCGGGTCTCAACGTCAGGCCATAAGCCTGACCCTTCAATTTCCGACATTTCGGAAAAGAATTATGACAAGGAGCACTCTACTCCCGAATCACATCAAACAACCGGATCCGCATTGTTCATGCAATTCTTCAACATTGACAAACCCACTCCTATTTGAATGGATAAATCTTTGTTATAGTAATTTAAGATTATTCGCGGCAACTGAATTTACATCAATTCAAGCAACAAGTATACACTACTTGCAAGCAGTACAAACCCACTAACTTTGACGGAAATCCAACCCCGAGTATCGGTATTGAAATGTATGGTCTATATTTTTTTAATATTTCCCGATACCAACCTATATCTATCCAAAAAAAGATATGGCTTAAAAAAGGTCTACACTGCAAATGTAACAATACATAATCTAAAATGCAAATATTTTGTGTATTTTTACGCAAAAAAATGACACTCTCTATTAAAATTCAAACCTAAATCAATCCACCCAAATCACCTTCTCACCAATCGGCGTTCTAGAACCCGGCGGAGATATCGAAGTATCATAGTATCCCATATAAAAAAGACCCAAACACCTTTCCCCTTCCTGCATCGGCAAGATTTCACCAATAGTGTTTATAGATTTCGGGCTACTCCAATAGCTGCCAATACCCAAATCGGTACAGGTCAGCCACATATTTTGCACCGCACAGGCAACAGCGGCAATTTCCTCCCATTCCGGTAGCCTGTTTTCCGGGTCACGCTGCATGCAGATGGCGATGACGCAACTGGATTGCAGCGGCTTTTTAAGTGTTTTTTGCAATTTTGCTGGGGAAAATTTTTCCGCGGGGGTATTTTTTTGGTAAAAATCACCTAAAAATTGGCTGAGTTTTTCCAATCCTTTGCCCCGGATGACTTTAAACAGCCAAGGTTCCGTGCGTCGGTGGGTGGGTGCCCAATTGGCGTTTTCCAAAATCTGGTTGATGGTTTCTTTCGTAATTTCTTTGTCGTTATACATATTGGGAAAAACGGCACGACGATTTTTGATGATGTTGTTTAGCATGGTGCTCAATGTTTAATTTTAAGGTGCGAATATAAGGATAAAGAAGGAAAAAAGAAGTACAAAACAGTTTGTTCTAAAAATATTTTTAGACTAATCTAAAAATTTATATCTTTGTCGTAAGGACGGATTGCCACTCGTCCCCGCTGTATCGACAAATCATAAAACATGATCTCACACACAGAAGAAAATTATTTAAAAGCAATCTTCAAAATCGCAGAAAAGCAACACAAAGCGGTTAGCACGAATGCCATTTCAAAAGAAATGCAAACCAGCGCGGCATCCGTAACGGATATGCTCAAGCGGTTATCGGAGAAAGAGTTGATTAATTATGCAAGATACAAGGGTGTGAGCTTGACGGAAGAAGGGAAAAAAATTGCAACCAGCTTAATCCGCAAACATCGCCTTTGGGAAGTGTTTCTGGTAGAGAAACTTAACTTCTCATGGGATAAAGTGCATGACATTGCGGAGGAACTGGAACACATCAAGTCAGAAGAATTGGTCGAGCAACTGGACGCTTTTTTGCAATATCCAAAGTTTGATCCACACGGGGATCCAATCCCGGATGCAGCAGGTAATTTTACGTTTCGGCAGCAGATGCCGTTGAATGAATTGGCGGAAAATGAGGAGGGCATTTTGGTTGGCGTGCGGGAGCATTCTTCTCCTTTTTTGCAATATTTAGATCAGTTAAAATTAAGTCTGGGCACAAGTATTCGATTGATAGAAAAATTTGATTATGACAATTCCGTGAAAATAACTATTGCTGGTAAGCAAAGTGTTATGATTAGTGATAAGGTTGCACATAACTTATTGATAAAGAAAGAAAATCATTAGGATCATGAAAAAAAGAATTTTATTTTTTGTTTTTATAACAATTTGCATTCAAAATACTGCCTTCGCTGAAAAGCCCAAGGTAGTGGCTACGGCATCCATGCTTTCTGATATGGTAAAAAATATCGGTGGGGATTATTTCGAGG
>JAHDGC010000589.1 GCA_020627865.1 Saprospiraceae bacterium
CCCCCATTGGTTTGGTATACGGACTCCTAAAAGAAAATAAATTATTCAAATTTTCATCTCGGGTGCCCTTCATAGAAAAAAGCCTTCTCGACATTTCTTCTCTTTTCTCTTTTTCAACCCGATTGACATATTGATAAAAAATCGGATAGAACAACCTACTCGCGGGTAAGTAAAATGGTTCATGATAGGCAAAAAATAAAATCCTTAATATAAACTCCAACAACAAGTCATGGTTATTTAATTTATCTACCAACTCAACAGGAGCACCTTTATCCTGTAGGGTTTTAAAATCTTTAATCTTTTTGCTTAATTTGAGGATACCTTCATTCGCTTTTTTTTCTAAGTTAAATAAAAGCAATTCCTTTTCACCATCTTTATATAAATTAACTTCGTTCTCTTGTTTTTTGCTAAAAAATTCATTGTAATGATACTTAAATTTAATTTTAGCATTCTTAATTAAAAAGTGATTTTTCTCAACATTATAGGTTTCGGGAAGTATTTTTTTTGTTATAAAACTTGCGAATCTATTGGTTATTTTCCGTAATAATTGAGCCGTAATTTCAACTTCATTCTTATCCTCAAGTTCTTTAAATCTATGTGCTTTTTTAAACCCCTGAGTAGTATCATCATTGAATATTGCCCATAGCAATTGAGCGATCTGTGTTTTTCCACTATTGTTGTACCCTACAAAAACATAAAATTTTCGATTCAAGTCTATTTTTGCCTCCTTGACAACCCCTAAATTACTTATCTTTAAATCCATTCTAATAATTTTCCGTAATAATACAATATTATCTTTACAGCAACAAATCGTTTAACTCCACAGGAATATAGACAAAACAATTATCCCACCCTACCGCCGACTACTATAATTCGGCGACTCCTTCGTAATCGTCACATCATGCGGATGACTTTCGGCCACACCGGCAGCGGATATTTTCACAAAACTGGCCTTCTCCAAATCCTTGACACAAGCCGCACCACAATATCCCATTCCTGCTCGCAATCCACCGACATATTGCACCATCACTTCTGCCAAAGTTCCCTTGTAAGGCACGCGCCCCTCAATCCCTTCCGGCACCAACTTCCGAATATCACTTTCTACATCTTGGAAGTAGCGATCTTTAGAACCTTGTTGCATCGCTCCCAAGGAACCCATGCCCCTGTAGATTTTATATTTCCGCGCATCAAGGTTAATCGTCTCCCCAGGCGCTTCTTCCACACCTGCGAAAAGGGAACCCGCCATGATACAACTGGCACCAGCCACCAGTGCTTTAGCAATATCTCCCGTGTAGCGGATACCGCCATCTCCAATAACGGGAATACCCGTTCCTTTCAAAGCCGTTGCTGCATCATAAATCGCAGACAACTGCGGCACGCCTACCCCAGCCACAATCCGTGTCGTGCATATACTACCTGGGCCAACCCCAACCTTTACCGCATCGGCTCCAGCCTCTGCAAGTGCCAAGGCTCCAGCTCCGGTGGCTACATTCCCCGCAATAACCTGAAGGTCTGGATATTCCGCCTTGATATTTCGCACCATACTGATCACCCCTTCAGAATGCCCATGTGCCGTATCGACACAGACCACATCAACCCCAACTTTCACCAATGCCGCCAACCGCTCCGGTGTATCTCCAGTAACACCCAAAGCTGCACCGACCACCAAACGGCCTAAGGCATCCTTGCAAGCATTTGGGAAATCCACCACCTTCATAATATCCTTGTAGGTAATTAACCCAACCAAAGTGCCATCATCTGAAACAACCGGTAATTTTTCTATTTTATATTGTTGTAAAGTTTCTTTGGCTTGTTCCAAGGTGGTACCGACAGGCGCCGTAATCAGATTCTCAGCAGTCATCAATTCCTGAACAGGACGAGAAGCCCTTGCCTCAAAGCGTAAATCTCTGTTGGTTAGAATACCGAGCAATTTGTTCTCTTTATTAATAATAGGAATCCCGCCAATTTTGTAATGCTTCATCAATTGCTGGGCATCTCCGATAGTCGCCTCCAACCCCAAGGTAACGGGGTCGATAATCATCCCACTTTCCGAACGTTTTACAGAGCGCACTTGGTCTGCCTGTTCCTCGATACTCATGTTTTTATGAATGATGCCGATACCGCCTTGCCGCGCAATAGCAATGGCCAGTCGTTTTTCCGTGACGGTATCCATCGCGGCAGAGACAATGGGCACATTGAGCCGTATTTTTTTGGTCAATTGTGTGGTAATATCTACATCACGGGGATGGATATTCGAGTAGGCGGGGACGAGTAAGACATCGTCGAAGGTCAGGGCTTCTCCTAGAAATTTAGTGGATTGATTGTTTGCTTGAAGCGCAGAGTTTATTTTTACTGTTTCCATCCGCAAAGATATAAAAGAAAATTTAAAATATCGAAAGGGGGAGGGATTTTTAATGACTATTGCATACAATTCCGTAACTGTCTGAAGCTGAATTCTCATAATTACTGAATTTTCTGAATTATACCAATATTATGCTAATTCCTCAATCCTGCTAATTCTGCTCCTAATTTTTGTTCCCCCACCATCCCATCATTTCTTTGCTGGTTTAGGATGATATTTATGGTTAAACATGAGTTTATATTCTAGGCTTTTACCGCCAAAATTAATGAGCAATCCCAATGGAAAATCATAGGCTACCGTGTAATTTTTGGCTTGTGCAATATGGGCATCGACCAACTTTATCACAGCTTTCAGTTCTACGACGACTTTATTTTCTACGACAAAGTCCGCTCTTCGTGTTCCGACTTGCATGTCTTCATAATATACTTCTTGCGATGCTTCTCTGGCAAAAGAAAGGTTCGCCCTAGCCAATTCAATTGCAAGGCATCGTTGATAGATTACTTCTTGAAATCCGGGGCCCATTGTGTTATGCACTTTCATCGCGCAACCTATAATGGTGTATGTGAGCTTATCTTTTATCATGATTTGGTCTAAATTTATTGGATTATTGAATATTGTCTGAAGCTGAACCTGCCTGCTTGCGCACGACAGGCAGGTTTGCTGAATTTCTGAATTAGCTGAATTATCCCCCCTACTCATCCTCCAATTCTATTAATTCTGCAAATCCTGCTAATTCTGTTCCAACAAAGATGCACCAACTTCCAACAATTACCCGCATGATAAACGTTTACTTGCGTTTGTAGACGTTTGTAAACGTTTACAAACACTTAAGGAAATGCCTAATTTTGACAATCAAAGAAAAAGGATATATCTTACATCCGAAATAATAGCATTGGGTACTTTTTCACCAGTTTTTTTTCAAACCAACATCACAAACAATCACATGCCAATAAAATACGCCACCTTCCTTACAACAGTATGCATCCTTATCCTTTCCTGCGCATCCGATTCCAATGTAAAGAACAGTACAGAGAACCCTGTCGATAAAACAGCACAATACACCTTGGAAGAAAAAATCGGCCAATTGATTATGATTGGCTTTCGAGGATTGGACATTGCAGAAAATAGCAAATTAGCCCAACAACTGGAAAAAGGCATCGTCGGTGGGATCATCTTATTTGACTATGACCTGGAAAGCAAAAAATCAGAACGGAATATTCAATCGCCGGAGCAAGTCAAACAACTTGTCGCGAAACTGCATCAAAAATCAAAGCACCCGCTTTTTATGGCCATTGACCAAGAAGGGGGAGCCGTATCCAGATTGAAAGCAAAATATGGATTTACCCCATTGCCCAATGCGCAGTACTTAGGAGAAGTTAACAATCTGGATAGTACGACACATTATGCAAGCATAAATGCACAGATGATGAACGAACTGGGCATCAACCTGAATTTTGCGCCGGTTGTTGACCTCAATATCAATCCGGAAAATCCGGCCATTGGGAAATATGGGCGGAGTTATTCAGATGATCCTACAACTGTCATTGAACATGCAAAAGCGGTTATAGCGGCACAATCCAAGCACGATGTAATCTCCGTGTTAAAACATTTCCCCGGTCACGGCAGTTCTGACAAGGATAGTCATAAGGGCATCGTGGATGTTACCGAGACTTGGCAAGAAAAGGAGCTGCAACCTTATTTGGCATTGGCTGCCCAATCCCGTAATACGGGCGTTATGACGGCCCATATTTATAATAAAAAAGTTGATCCGTCCTATCCTGCTACGCTTTCTAAAACAACGATTGATCGCCTGAGAAATGAAATCAAATTTGATGGGGTTATCTTTTCCGATGATATGCAGATGAAGGCGATTACGAATGAGTATCCATTGGAGGAAGTGATCCGATTGGGCATGCATGCGGGTTTGGATGTTTTTGTTTTTGGGAATAACCTCGCTTATGATGAAGATTTGCCGGAGAAATTTATTGCTACCATTAAGGGATTATTGGAGAAAGGTGTAATTACTGAGGCTCGGATTGAGGCATCTTATAACAAAGTGATGGCGTTAAAAGATAGGACATAAAAATTAACCTATAAAATCCGATACAATACATAAATAAACTCACTCTAATGATTAAATTTCAAAACTTTTCTAATAGCAAAAACACAGCGAATAGCTCAAGTCACTACAAAACAGAAAAAATGCTATTCCTCCTACTTGCGTGCATCTTCATCGGGCAGTATGTTACCGCACAAAATATCATTCCTAACCCCAGTTTTGAATTAGGAAGTGGGGATAATTTCACGCAATGGTCAAAATACAATGGTGCGACAGCATTAGTACAAACGACAAATACCGGAGAATTCAGGAGTGGTAGTAGAGCCCTCAAAGCCAACGTAACGAATACAGGAAACCCTTGGAGCGTACAACTCGTCAGTGATTTGGTACCAACAGAGATAGGCGTAGACTATACCTTCACCATTTATGTAAGAGGGATAAGCTCTAACACAAATATTCGGTTTTCAACCCAACCGAACGCCCTATACTCCGCTGATTTTTCCGTAACAACAAACTGGACTCCACTTAGCTGGACATTCACCGCCAATGCCCCAGAAACTAGAATCGCACTTGATCTCGGGGCATCAATCAACACTTATTTTTTAGACGACGCCTATTTGTCTAGCGATACCAATTGTGACCCAGAAGGATTTTCTCCACCAGTAACGCAATTACCCATTGCTACCGGAAAGAATAAATTCCTAGGCTGTATCTACTCTGACACACAAGTACCATTTGCCCAACATTACTTTAACCAAG
>JAHDGC010000590.1 GCA_020627865.1 Saprospiraceae bacterium
ACCTGTCCAAAACAGAATCGAAAAGTGCCCCGAAAGGAGAGGTCATATTACCTTCGCGTGCAAGCCGACCATCTATCATGTCAAATAATCCGGCAAATAAGATCGTCAATCCGGCTAGGGCAATGTAGCTGTGGTCGTTGCGTTCGCCAAATTCGGCACCAGCAATGAAAATAATAGTTGCTACAAAATTAATAGCCAATCCAATAAAGGTAATGGCATTGGGGGAAACCCGTTGCCGAACTAAAAATTGAATAAGTGGATTGATAAGGGAGTAGACGAGTTGTTGACCTTGTTGTTTCCACATAGGTTTTTTACTTTTAAACAAAAAATAATACACTGTGTAATAAGTTTATCCAAATTTTTTAATAGAAAATCTTGTTTCAATGATACCTGTGCGTGGGCTACCCCTGTCTGCGTAGCTTGTCAGGCAGGCTTTAGGAAGTGAAGATGCGCGAGGGCAATTGATCTTTACTTATTTCTTACACGGCGTAATAATTTACAAAGTAAATAAGAATTTCACAAAAGAAAAAGTTTACTTAACTTTTGCTTAATATAATTTTAATAATAATATCTGTAGGGTGAAAACTATTTGTTTGAAACTATTTGTGTTTTGCGCCTTGTCATTAATGCTCCCCGTGTATTAATATCATGCAGGAAAGTACGGCTGCTACCATTTCTCAATAATTCGTGCTCGCAACCAGCTTTTCTCTGCCACGATTTTTGACTCCTCAATTTCCTTGAGTAATTTATTTTTAGCTTCTCGATCATAAGGTTTTAATTCTAACAAGGATTTTGTAAACTTTAAAAGCTGGATATAATTTTGCTTGTGGTATCCAATAATAGCCTTCCGGCGAATGAAATTTGTCATGGCTGCGATATGGGATTCGAGCAAATCGAACTCGTGGAGTTCATAGTATATTTTTAAAGCAATAGTTTTGGCCGCGAGGTTGAGTAATAAATCCTTGTACGCTGCTTTTTGCAAAAGTGTCAAGGCGGTCTTGTAATTTTTGCGAGCATATTCCAGTCGGGCAAGATTGAAACTATAAGCGGATTGCTGGTGTGTTTTGCTAAGGTGTGGGTAGTATTCGTGTATGAATTGTTGTGCATATTCGTAATCTTGTACCATTAAACTCATCGTGACGATATTTCGATATGTAAAACGGGAGAGCATGCCATTTTCCAGCAGGTGTCCGGTTTGTAATCCTTGTTGGTAAAGTTGCAGGGCTTCTTTTTCAAATTGTTTAAACCCTTCGTTCATTCTTTTGATACAAAAATTGATGGTGAAAAGATACAAATCTCGTAATTCAGATGCCGGGAAAAACTTACTGTTTTTTAAAATTTCTTTTTTGAGTTGTTCATAAAAAAATATATTTTCCGGATTTCGGTAAGCTTTATAACAGTAGTAATACGAAGCTATGGCGGGAATATCCAATAGTGTTTTTTCTTCGACCAATCGAAGCATATCTGCAATCAGGTCAAATTGATAATCCGTTTTATAGACGCTTTGGTGCGAAATAGAATGACAGCTTTGACGAAGCTTTAGGCTGATAAAGGTAATATCCATCGTGTTGGAAATTTCTTGAAGATTTTGTACAACAGTACGTTCGTAAGTTGCCTTGAACTGAAACTCCTCCAACAAAATATCCATTTGATCGTTATGATACTTTACATTTCTAGAGGGCTGCTTGTCTTGCAATACTTTTGTCGATTGTATCGTACTGTGAAAATGTTTGGGCAAGCTCCGTTTTCGATAAATTTGTGCCAATGCAATTTTAATTTTTACAGGGTCACCAAATAACTGCTGGTAAACCAGAAAATTCTCCAAGTGCCGGAATAAAAAACTGATGGCCATCCTTATCCTGTGATCGTCAAAGGTGACTTTCGGATATAATTTTTGAAAAACCACTTCCTTATCCCACATCTTCTTTTTCCGTTTTTCTTGCTGTAACAAATAATCGAAAAGCTGTATCACATCTTCCCTTTGGTTGAAAAATGGTGATTGTAGGTACTTCTTGAAATCCCGAATTTCTTGTTTTTCCAATGTTTTAAATAAAGATAACAGTTTACTGTGTTTCAAACTTCTCATTTTTATTAGACAAAATATTAGCATAAGATACTAATTATTAGCTTATTAAACTATTTTCTAGTTATATTTTATTTTACAAAATAAGATATTTGTTTTTGCCAGATCGGATATTCTCCTGCATCTTTGAACCATGAATTGAATATTCAAGGACTTGGTATTATTTGAATGAATAACGTAATCTAAAATTTAATAATCCTATGAATAAATTTATATCAATATTGCTCTTGTTTTTATGGGTAGGGAACTTATCTGCACAAGGCTGGGAGCGAACATATGTAGGGCAGGAGGCCACTGAAATCATCGAAGCAAATGATGGTGGTTACATCGTGATGCAAGACGAACTTACTCGAAAAATTGATGCTGCTGGTCATACCGTTTGGACTACAAATTACGCTGGAGAAGATATTATTCGAACGAGCGATGACGCTTATGCGATCGTTGCTGGATTAAGTACCACAACATTGGCTTGGATCAAAATTGATAACCAAGGAAATTTCCTAGACTCTGTCCATTATGTCCGTCCGATACAATATAGTGTTTTTGACTTGGAGGAAACGGAGGATGGTGGTTTTATGTTTTCCGCTATTGCTTTCGATTTTTCAGAGGAGCTTAAACCGATTTATATGATCCGGATAGATCAGGAAGGGAATGAGCTTTGGGAAATAGATACAGGGTTTAAATGGGGATGGCTCCCCGTAGGTAATTTAACGAAAACAACTGGTGGTAATTTCGTTTTTCATGGTCTTGTTGGCATTACGGATACAAGCTATAGCAGTACGTTGGTGGAAATGGATGCAGATGGAAATATACTTTGGTCGCAAGCTTTTTCTGATGAGTTTGTGATAGGGGAGGGGGCGTTTCCCATTGGAAAAAAAATTATAACAACATCGGACAACGGCTTCCTGCTGAACATGCATTATTCCTATCCTTTCGATACTATTTTGCTCAATAGTTTCGGTCTTGATGTTTACAAATTTAATGCCGATGGAGAGTTGCTTTGGAGAAGTGAAGCTGTTGATGTTTCTATCAACTTGACAACCTTCCCGGTGGTACAATCTGCAAAGTATGCTGGCAATGGTATTGTCGAAATGCCTGATGGTAGTATTTGTACACAATCTTCTCGCTATAATCATGATTTTGGTTTTATGGATTATGCCATTACAAAACTTGATGCAGTGGGAAATACTCTATGGAGTAAGGTGATTGGTGTGCCAACTACTGAAAGGCATGTTAATGCTATGATGTTAGATGATGCTGGTTACATATTGTTGTGTGGGTGGAAAACTGGGAGTACTTTTGTGGTTAAAGTAGATGGAGAAGGGAATGTTTATACGAATGTTATTCAAGGAAAAATTGCCATAGATGAAATAGAGGATTGCGCCGTGCAGGAGGGAGAACAGGGCTTGGATGATTGGATGATTAAGGCAAGTGGGGTTGATGATTATTATGCTTTTACGGATACAGCAGGACATTATACGATGGGTGTTGATACCGGAAATTATACGGTCACTGTGATTCCGCCGAGTGATTATTGGCAGCCTTGTATAGCGGATGTTCCCGTTGTGATGCCTGCTTTTAATGATACGGTCACTATAGATGTTCCGGTAGAAATATTGTACGAATGTCCTTACATGGAAATAGATCTTTCAACGCCCTTTTTAAGAAGGTGTTTTGAAAATACTTATGTTGTTCGATATTGTAATCAAGGAACCATTGATGCAGAAAATGTGTATATCGAAATTGATTTCGACGAATCGCTAACGATTAATAATGCTGAGGTGCCTTATGTTATGGATGGGAACACTGCGGTTTTTAATATCGGAAATGTTGCGCAAGGAGATTGTGATGCCTTTCTGGTCAAGTTGGATTTGGATTGTGGAAATACCGTGTTGGGGCAAACCCATTGTTCTGAGGCTCGCATCTTTCCAGATTCCCTTTGTTCGCCTGTATCAATACTTTGGTCAGGGGCAAGCCTGAATCTTGATGCCGTTTGTGAGGGGGAGGAAGTCCGTTTTTCTATTGAGAATGTCGGAACAGGAGGAATGGAAGAAGCTGTGCAGTATATTGTTATAGAAGATGATATTATTATGATGGAGGGTGATGTGCCTCCGCTTGATGTTAATGAGTCGTTCACCCCTTTCATTGCAGATGCTAATGGCGCGACTTACAGGCTGGAAGTAGAACAGATTGCTGGACATCCTCAAAATGGCAATCCAAGTGTTGCCATTGAGGGTTGTGTCGGCGATGGAACAATGGATTTTTCACTGGGCTTCATTACCCAATATAGTGAGTATGATGGAACGCCATTTGTTTCTATAGATTGTCAGGAAAATATTGGTGCCTATGATCCTAACGATAAAAAAGCATACCCGAAAGGGTACGGGGCAGAACAGTATATTGAGGCCAACACCGATATCGAATACCATATTCGTTTTCAAAATACTGGAACGGATACCGCTTTCCATGTTTTCATTATAGATACCTTATCAGGGTTTTTGAATGTAGAAACCATCACTAGAGGAGCGAGTAGCCATCCTTACCAATTTTCCATTGCCGAAAATAATATCCTGAAGTTCGATTTTGAAAACATTATGCTTCCGGATAGCAACGTGAACGAGGCTGCCTCGCATGGTTTCGTAAAGTTTAGGATACAACAGCAAGCGGATAACCCTTCTGGAGCATCAATCCACAATTCGGCCGCGATTTATTTTGACAGTAACCCCCCTGTTATTACCAACTTGGCTAGCCACACGATTGGGGAAGATTTTGTGATAGTGTATAGTCCTGATATAGTAGCGCCGGGAATAACGGTACATGTTTTTCCAAATCCGATGAGAGAATCTGCTGCTTTTAATTTATCCGAAACAATCCAGGGGGATATACAATTAAATGTATACGATTTTGCTGGTCATCTGGTAGATGCTAGGAAATATAATTCCTCAAACTTTATTTGGCAAAGTAATAATTTGATGGCAGGAATGTATAGTTATACGATTGTAAATCAAGAAATGGTTATTGCAATTGGTAAATTAATGATTCAATAAAAAAACGTAGAGCCGCAATGTATTGCGGCTCTACGGTTTTTATCCACCA
>JAHDGC010000591.1 GCA_020627865.1 Saprospiraceae bacterium
CATGATCTCCAGAACGACGTCCAATAGCTACCTCTGCACGAGTTTCGTAGTCGCCATCAAGCTGTGCTTTCAATTGATCTCTCACCTCTCTACGGTCAGGTCTTGAGTTTTCAGGCGTAAGACCATCTCCGATTCTATTAAAATCATAATAATCTCCGGCACTATCTTGAAGATCGTAAAATGTTTGATACATATTCACACCAGGACCGGCAAATACATACCAGTTCAACTTTCTGATTTGTCTTTTGAAGTTAAAGCTATTCAAGCTCCAAACTCCTTGAAGACTAGCGGAGATGTATTTCATTTTATAGTTATGAAACCATTTGTTATTAGTTCCAGCACCGTATTGATCTCTTAAGACATAATTAGCCTGTGCTTGGGATTTTGAAACGCCACCTGAGTTTCTTGGCTCAAGGCCTATCGCATGGCCATACATAGCATCCAGTCTGATCGCCCATGCATAATCAAGTGCTCTTCTTATGTGTACACCAACACCCCAAGACGGACGAGGTAGGATATCTCCGATAACCATAAAGTGACCTCCGTGGATACCAACTTCCCACATATGCTTTGGCTGAGCGCTGAATCTAAGATTTGAGTAAGCTACGTCGTTATCTGCATTTTTCTCCTTCTGAGCAAAACTTATATTGCAAAAGGAAATACTGAGAACGAGTACAAAGAATAAAGTGATTTTCCTTGTCATAGGGTATTTTCTTTGATAATTTAAAAAATAAGTAAAATATAGTATGTATTCAAATTTCTAAAAATGACTACAAAAGTATTGTTTTTTTTTTATGTCACAAATAAATCGTGTTATTTTTTAAATTGGAGCAATTCACGGGTTCACAGGATGTGTAGATTATTAACGTTTTCTAGGGCTAAAACTTCAATCAGGCATCAATATATAGCATTTTTTTAATTAAAAAAAGAAAACTGCCTATTTCATCAATTTCTTTAATGCTATTTTTAGTGCACGAGCCGATATTTCTGTCGGCTTAGAATCATATTCATGCACCATCCTTAGTGACTCTTCAATGGTTTGCGAAACATCATTGAAAATAGCTTTATCTGTTACATCTACATCCTTGTGCATCAAGAATGCAAAAACACGTGCCATGCCGCAATTGGCGATAAAATCCGGAATAAGGCTCACTTTTGAATCGGTATAGTGAGCCGTTTCACCGAAAAAGACCTTATCATCAACAAAAGGAACATTGGCTCCACAGGCCAAAACTTCAAGACCATTATCTATTAAACGATCAATTTGGCTTTTTGTGACTAATTTTGAAGCTGCACCTGGAATAAATATTTCCGCACCGGTTTCCCAGATTTTCTGGTTCACATCTTCAAAACTTAAAGCATGGGGGGTATTGAGTTTATTACCTTTCTTTTCAGTAAACAACGACTTTACTTTATCAAAACTCAAGCCGTCTTTTTCTATAATCCCATTATGCTTATCAATTATGCCAACAATTCGTGCGCCAGCGTGTGCCAAATACATTGCAGCAGCCGATGCAACATTACCCCACCCTTGCACAATGACGCGCTTGTTGTGTATTTGTATGTTACGGAAGATTTTGTAAAAATGTTTCACGGATTCGGCCACACCATACCCCGTAATCATATCTGCAACGGCATATTTTGTGCCATCCGGTACAAAAGCAGGGTCTTCAATGATTTTAGCACAACCATACCGCAACTGCCCGATAATATTCACTTTCTCTCCACTACTAGAGTTATAATGTCCATTCACAATGCCCTCCTGAGGATGCCACAAGCCCAAATCTTCTGTTATAGGGACCACATCTTTCAGCTCATCCACGTTTAAATCTCCCCCAGTACCGTAATAATTCTTTAGCAAAGGAAAGATGGCCTTATACCAACGCTGCAAGACTTCATCCCGCCTAGGATCATTAGGATCAAAATTTATCCCTGATTTTGCCCCTCCGATATCTGGGCCACAAACCGAGAATTTAATTTCCATCACCTTAGATAACGATATAACCTCTTCTCTTGTTACACCAAGCCGCATTCGAGTTCCGCCACCGGCAGCACCATTTCTCAAAGAATTGATAACGACCCAACCTTCTGCCCCTGTCGGATTATCATGCCATTCAAAAACAATTTCAGGTTTAGTATTCTTATATTCAGCAAGAAGTTGGTCTATTTTTTCCAATATTATGATTTCTTTTTTTTCCAATGTTATTTTTTTCCACAAATAAAATCAAAATAAATCCTATTCTCTATTCTTTAACGATCTAAATTTTAATTTTGGGGAAAATTTATACTAAAATGCTCGAAAATTGGCTAAGTCCGGTCTCCATCAAGAAAATTCAACGCTTCAAAGGCCTGAAAAAACATCAGTTTGGCAAAAATATCCTTATCCATCAAACGCAAATACCGGATTTATCCAAGATACAGATTGCCTTGATCGGAATTGATGAAAAAGAAGCCAACCATACCAGATCGGTACTCTACCATTATACTTTTCCTTTTCGGAATATCCAGATTGCAGATTTAGGCAATATCCGCAAAAATGAGGCTTCTTTTTTGATTCCTCTGATTAAAGAATTATTAGATAGCCGTATTATTCCTATTTTAATCGCTAAAGATTCGGCCAATATTTTGCCACAGTTCTTGGCTTATAAATTCAGGGAAAACCCAGTAAATATTACCATTGTTGCTGGGCAAATACTCTTTAATAGTGTTCGGAAAAAAACAAGTAATTATCTTGCTCGGCTTTTGGAAAATGAAAAAAAACACCTTTTCCACATGTCTTTCCTCGGCGGACAGGCCCATTTTATCCCCGCGCCCTTCCTTGAACTAGTCAACGATCAGGGTTTTGATTACGCTAGACTTGGTGTATTAAAATCTAACCCAGAACTGGCAGAACCACTTGTCCGAGATGCAGATATGCTTGGTTTTGATTTAAATGTCTTGAAATCGGCTGATGCGCCAGCCACAGGTCTACCTAGCCCCAGTGGATTAACCTCGGAGGAGGCCTGCCGCATCAGCAGATATGCTGGCCTGAGTGATAAATTAAGTTCTATCGGATTTTATGGATTCCATGCAGAGCTTGACACACGCCAGCAAACGGCTCATGTCATGGCTCAACTGATCTGGTATTTTATCGACGGGTTTGCGAACCGGAAAAATGATTTTCCGGCCTCTACAGATGGCTTAGTAGAGTACATTGTTGGTCTGAAAACCTCCAGCCATGAAATACGATTCTGGAAAAGTGAAAAAAGTGGGAGATGGTGGATGCAGGTGCCTGGAAAAAAGAAAAAAAAGTATCAGCGACATCATCTTGTGCCTTGCTCGTATGAGGATTACCAGCTTGCTTGCCAAGATGATATTCCGGAGCGATTACTCAATGCCCTTAAAAGATTTTTGTAGACCGCTGCGCTGTCAGAGTAGAGAACGCTTCGCTGAAAGAGGTCAGACTTTGCAGTGGTTGATACTTGGAGATCGTGGTAATTTCTAAGTATAAAGATCGCGACAATGGTTAATCTTGGGATATGGGAATTTTAGAGAAGGGACTGTCTTCTTGTTAAGGAATCAGATGCCGATAAGAAATCCTGAAAATCCAGTAATCCTGCCAATCCTGCTTCAGACTTTGGTTGCACTATGAAAAAAGGATACCGCAGTGATTGAGGCAACTAATCACTATTGCATCAATCACAAATTACTACCCAAAAACCGTCTCCAATTTCATACTCCTAGAACCTTTCACCAATATATGACTGGCCGAGGCGATCTTTTCCAAAAAATTTGCCGCTTTCAAGGACTTTGCATCTGGAAAAAATACAGCATCCGGCGCATTACATTGCCCGAAACGATCCCCCACTAAGACCAATTTATCAAGTTCCAAGGTATTTGCATAATCTATAATATGCTGGTGTTCCTCCGCACTATCTTTACCCAACTCAAACATATCCCCCAAGATAGCCACCTTTTCCTTCGCTTCTATAGCTGCAAATGTTTTCAAGGCTTGCCGCATGCTACTCGGGTTGGCATTATAAGCATCCATGATAATGAGCTGGTTTTCTTTTCTGATAAGTTGAGAACGGTTATTGGCCGGAACATAATCCTCTATAGCCACCTTAATCTTATTACTAGGAACTTTGAAGTAGCGGCCTATACTCACCGCTGTCATTAAATTGTTAAAATTATAGGTGCCAATCAAATTGCTTTTTATAGAAACCAGTTTGCCGTCTTCGCCTAAAAATGCCAGTTCTACAAACGGTTCGACCCCGATAAATTTTGTCTCACATGGCACTCTTGTTGGATCTGGCATATCACTTTTGGTATACCATAATTTTTTTCGGACTTTTCCCGATAAGTCACTCAAAAAAGCCTCATCCATGTTCACGAAAGCCATTTTATCGTGCAAGGCCAAGTAATCATAAAGTTCTCCTTTGCCTTTCTTGACCCCTTCCACACCACCGAAGCCTTCCAAATGCGCTTTCCCGATATTGGTGATGATCCCATGTGTGGGTTCCCCAATTTCACACAGCATTTTTATTTCCCCAAGGTGATTCGCGCCCATTTCGAGGACACAGACTTCTGTATCCTTTTCCATTTCTAGCAAGGTTAGGGGCAAACCGATATGATTATTAAAGTTTCCTTTCGTGAAGTGGGTTTTATATTGCGTGCCCAATACGCCGGCAAGCAGCTCCTTCGTAGTCGTTTTTCCATTGCTACCTGTAATGGCAATAATCGGAATTTCAAACTGTCTCCGGTGATGGCGCGCCAGATTTTGTAAAGCCTCCAATCCATTTTCTACGATAATATAACGGTCATCCTCAGCAAATTTTGAATCATCAACAATAGCCGCAACAGCTCCTTTTTCCAAGGCGTCCTTTGCATATGCATTTCCATCAAATCGCTCCCCTTTCAGGGCTAGATAGATACTGTTAGGCGCTACCTTCCGGCTATCCGTTGTGAGCTTCGGATATTTTGTATACAATTCATATATTTTTACAAAATCTTCCATATTTTATGGATTGTCCAAAGAGTTCAGTTCTTTAATTAGCCTTTGCTCTTCTTATGTTCCAGCCATTTTATGACTGGCAATAACATGCCCCGTTCCGATGGAACTCTTATCAAAACGATTGGTTAACTTAAAGATAATTATCTCTGAAAGTTTGTTAGAAAAAAGAGTCCTGTAAGGACGGC
>JAHDGC010000592.1 GCA_020627865.1 Saprospiraceae bacterium
CGTAGATAAAAATCCATACCAGAAATGATTATTGACATTTGAAAATAAAATAACATTCGATATCCCGTTTGGATTAAAAGGCGTTACTTGATTGCTCTCGGCAGCAGCGTCCAAATCTAGCACGCCATCTTCCCTTGTTGGTATGTCCCCGCTTCTGCTAGAGCCACCACCGTTGCCTATGGAGAGATAGGCAACATTAGACCAGAAAAGTCTGCTGTTAGCTTGCCAACTATGTCTTAAACTAAATTGAGGTTTGTGATAGTAATTTTCTCGGATGTTAAATAGATCACCATCTCTATATCCCCAGAAAGAGCTAAACCTTCTGCCTCGGTCAATTTGTCCCTCGGGTATTTTGGCAAAAGTTGAGTTGGGCACTCCCAGTTCTTTCGCATAAGTACTGTCCACAACTGCAATATCTGTGGGGAATTCTCGTCTCCCGTGTTTTTGCGGTGCACCAAATCCGGATACACTTACCAAATGATTTCCGAGTTCTTTGTCAATTCTCAGGTAATAAAAATAACCCTGCGTATAATTGCCATCCACCCAGCCATCCCCTTGTTTATATGAGGCAGCCGCAGAAACTCCCCAACCACTTTTTAATCGACCAGAAGTAAGCCCAATTGTAGAACGGAGATACCCATCATTCCCAATTTCTTGCCTGAATTTAAATCCCCTTTTAGCGTCAATTCCCTTGGTTAAGATATTAATAGTGCCTCCTATTGACGGGACGGAAAGTTTAGACGCTCCCAGTCCTCTTTGCACCTGCATGGTTTGCGTAACCAGATCTAATCCAAACCAATTTGACCAAAACACCCAGCCATTCTCCATATCATTTACAGGAATTCCGTCCAACATGACAGCTACATTCCGCTGGTTGAATCCTCGAATAGTAATTCTGGCATCTCCATCACCACCACCACCTTCTGTAGCATAGACACCTGGGGTAGAGTTTAGAATCATGGGGATGTCTTGTGCCGCGAGTTCTTCGTTGAGTTTTCTCGTCGGGATATTGGTGAAGGCAACAGGCGTTTTTCGTTCAATGGCAATATCTGCCGTGACGGTAATTTCTTGCAAGGTATTGTCATCAGAAGAAAGGGAAACATTCAGCGTTTGATTGCCTTTCATTTCGACTTCGAAATTCGAGGATTTAAAGCTAACATACGATACAACTACGGTATGCTTACCATCTTTAAGTTCAAGGGCGTAGCTACCATCCCAATCCGTGACCGTTCCGGAATTGCCAGAAGATACCGTTGCTCCAATTAAGGGTTCGCCAGTTGTTTTATCTTCAACAATACCGGATAAGATAGATTGGCCAGATGCATTAAAGGAAAAAACGCAGAGAAAAAGATATGGGAGAAAAAGATATGATGGAAAATGAAGTTTCATTTATAATTTCGTTTTATGCTTTTGGATGAGCTTGTCCAAGCATCTCTGATTAAGTAATGAAGTTGGAAAGAAGTTTGGGGTGGAAAAAGGCTATAGCGGTTTAGTAGTATGCTTACGGAAGATGGGAAACGAATGTTTCTATCTTCCGTAAGCAATGGAGCTTTTCTAGCCTTATAATAAAAATTACTCAACAACAAGTTTTTGTGTGGCAATTTGATTGTTCTGAAACATTATATTTACAACAAATATTCCTTTGTTTAAATTGCTGATGTCGGCAGTTGTATTTGTAATGGCGTTAGTTATTTGCTGGCTGTAAACTTTTTGTCCTAACATATTGCTGATTTCAATGTTGCGAATTTGGTCGGGTGCTTCAATGTTTAACAATCCGTTTACATTTGGGTTGGGGAACATCTTGAAAGTAGCCACCGGGGTGATTTCTTTATTAGAAACAGGGACTCCCGCACAGTTCAGGAATGGAGGTACTATATTGCCCTCACAATCGACCGCGACTCCCTCATTAGTACTATCACATACACTTTTGTGGATACCTAAAAATTGAAATGAATTTTTAGCATAACTGGCCCAACCTTCTCCGGTAAAAGTTCCGTCTGCTCCGAAGATGATATCGCTTGGGTTATTTCTACCTGTTGTAACTTCTGGGTCACGAACTAATGTTCTATCTTTAGTTAGTGTATAGCCATCTTCACCTATCCAACCATCTTGCATAATGGTTTCCGTTGGATCTTCCCCAATTACACCGATGACATCTATAATGCTGGAGATGTCGGTAGCATCTGTTCCGGAGAGTAGGGCAACAGCATCATTCCCATTGAAATACATGGCATTGTTTGTATCGTAAACGGGACATAAAAATACATCAGCCTTGCATTGTAGATCGTATCTTTCATTATAAGTATCGCCAAAAAGTGCGCATCCTTCTTCGTTGTATTGGGGGCCAAAGCAAATGTTGCCATCATCGTCCATTATTGCCTCACCTGTTTCTTGGCTAAATAATGTATCAAGGACATTGGTTCCATCCCAAACCGGCTTATCAAGTGTTGAGCACCATAAAGACATGTCCGTTTTATCAATCACAACAACAAACACATCATGGGCTGCTAACATTACGTTAGGTAATTGAATAACTTTATTAGTACCAGCACTGGTCGAGCCATTACTAAATCTGGCTATTGAATACCCCGAAAGATTGACCGCTGCATTTGTAGGATTGTAGATTTCAAGCGCCTTATTGTTGGCATACCCTTCCACATATTCCGAAATAAAAAGTTCATCACATTGGGCAAAAAGATTCAGGCAGAAAAATGCCATGATGGTTGAGAGTAGTATTTTTTTCATAATAAATTATTTTTATGTGTAGTGTCGTAATACTTACGACGTTTTAATGAATTCAGTGTATTCTTATACGATCAAAAATGTCGGTTTTATTTTATAGTCCTGAATGGGATAGGATAGGGCATGGTGGAAGCTGCTTGTATCAGATTGAGGCTATAGCATCATAAGCTAGCGACTCACCAATTAACTACCATAACTATGCAATGTTCATATTTTCTTGCAAAAATAGTAGAAAAAGACTTATTATTCTATTTTTAATGTTAAGTTTCGATGAATTTGTCGGTTGTTATAATTTTTTTGTTGTTATCAGGGGATTTAAACTGTTTTTATCGTAATTTTGTGCCTCTTTTACAATTGATAATCGTCAAAATACAAAAATCTTAATTGAACGATCTATGTCTGAAAAAGTTGAACAAGAATTAACAAAGAAAATAGCGCCTTTTCGGTTTAAAGCATTTGAGGTTGCACAAGATCGCTGTACTATGAAAGTGGGTACAGATGGTGTACTTTTGGGAGCTTGGGCTGATGCGGCGGGTAGTAAGTCTATTTTAGATATTGGTACAGGGACGGGGGTAATCGCGATTATGCTGGCGCAAAAAAATCTGGATGCTCGCATAGATGCGGTAGAAATAGATGTGGATTCTTATGAGCAAGCCAAAGAAAATATGGAGCAATCTCCTTGGGGCGAGAGATTAGCCATTCATCATTGTGCGATCCAAGATTATGTGAAAAGTTGCGACCAATCTTATGATTTGATTGTTTGTAACCCGCCTTTTTTCACGGGCGGAACTTTATCCGAAACACATAAAAGAAACGAGGTACGGCATACGGTGAAGTTGCCTACCGGAGAATTGCTGCAAGCGGTGAGAAGATTACTCCATCCTGAAGGCCGCTTTTGTGTGATTTTACCCTTGATAGAGGGCTTGCGCTTCCGAGAAGTTGCAGAACGATACAATCTGTACTGCTCCAAGATGGTAGAAGTACAGCCCAAGGTCGATAAATCCATAGAGCGATTGATGCTTGAGTTCAAAAGTGTTCAAACAGAAACGGAGAAGTCTCACTTAATTATACAGCACGAAAAACGCAACGACTATACAGCGGACTATATAGCATTGACGAAGGATTTTTACTTGAATATGTAAGCCCAGCGCACTTTTCAGAATCATGCGATGGCCTCCCTTTAGGCTAAGGGGGTGTGTGCATTTAAAAAGGGGAAATAATTTTAAAATTATTTCCCCTTTAGCTCTTTATGATGCTGCGTTGACAGTATCACGGTTAGTTTCTGCAAGAATTTTTTTCGCAAGGTCGAGAATGCCCGTGTCTTCTAGGTTTACAATACCACCATCAGGGCCAGGTTGAACATGTTTACCAACTATTTTGCCATTTTCTAATTTGTTGGCACCGAAATAGTCACGAACTGCTTGTTCTTCAATTTGAAGTTCTTTAGCAATACGGGCAACAGAACCTGTTGGAAGGCTGTGCTTAATCTTTCTTAAATCATTGAAGGTAATATTCATATAAGAATTCCTTTTGTGAGGTTAAAGAAAAAGGTTGGATACAAAACACTCGTTTATTTTGGAAAAATAGGTGTTTTGTTTCTTTTATCAAAGAATTTTCAAGATAAATTTATAAAATATTTTGAAAAACATATAATTTATCAAACAATATTTATATGGTTGAATTTTTTAATACATGGAATTTGATGTGTTTGTGTGCATCTTGTTTTTAGATTTATGAAAAAAAAGACCCATTTTTTTACAAATGAGTCTTTGTTCCCGTTTCTTTTTTAAGAGCATGTTAGGAGTTTCACAATTGCTGTCTTTATTCTTGCTTTACCATTCCTCCACTAACCTTTTCCCCATCTTTATATTCATACTCAAGGGTCATTTGTTCCTCCTCATTATAATAGCGAAAAGCGCCATGCTGCACACCATCCTTATAATTGATCTCCTTTTGCATCTTGCCGTTGCCATGATACATTTTGTAAGTACCATGTAATTTCCCATTTTTATAATTGGATTCCTCCTCAACCCGTGTGCCGAATTTGAATTTCAACTTTTGTCCGTCTAGCACGTCGTTGAGGTAGTTGGCGTGTAGCTCCAGTTGTCCTCGGTTGCTAAACTCCATATGTAGCCCATTTTTCCTTCCATTAGCATAGCTGCTAATTGTTTTGACCCTTGTCATGTCTTCCCCGAAGTGGTAGCTTGTCCAAGTGCCTATTTTTTTCCCATCAAGCACATAACCTTCTTCCACCAATTGGCCGTTCCCATTTTTCTTCACGGCTTTTTGAATACTACTACCAGGGATATTTTCCATCTCAAATCCAGTAAGATTTACTGGAGCTGCTGGGCCACCCCCAGAATTTCCACAACCAAATAATATTATACAAAAAGAAAGTAAAATGAGGTTCTTCATAAGATCATTATTTTTTAT
>JAHDGC010000593.1 GCA_020627865.1 Saprospiraceae bacterium
CAGACACTTACGTTTCTGCCTGCCTGGCGAGGCCACGCAGACAGGGCAAGGATATATCGTTCCTACGGAACTCGTTTTTATAATTCATTTAAATTACACGGTATTTATAGATCAGTAGCCAAGAAAGTGCATACCAATCACTAACAACTAATCACTTTGCACACCACTTGCGGTATTAAAACGTTTGGCAAAGGTAAGTTGTTTCTTTCTGAAATGGGTAGTCTTTATCCAGAAAATCAGGAATGAAAGAATAACAGTCGGATTCTGCGTTTTCGATAGGTGTTAGATGATAGATAGCGGCAATTTCGGTCTCGGATAAGGCCCTATCATAGATTCTGAGTTCATCGAGAATGCCCCGGAATCTTTTTGCGGCACCTTCTGCCACACAAGGGCTATTGCCAAAATTCAGTACCGCTTCGTTGGTAATGTCCACCCCACTGCAACGGACACCCTTGTGGCGAAGCGCCCCGTTGACATAGGTATAAGCCCGAACCCCTTCCCGGACGAGGGCAAAGTGTTGCCACCCCGTACCTTCCATATCAGGAGAAATGTTGGGATAATCTTTTCCCGGTGTCTCATGAACATCGGCATCAATAATGTGCAATTGCCTATCCAGCAAAATGTCCATCATGTTGTATTCATCACAAAATTCTCTTTTGGATAGCATGCTTTGGCGAAAAACATGATAGCGATGCGGTTTAAAATAGAAGCTTATCGTAAAATCAGAGGTATTGAAATAGCGATTGAGCTGGCCTTCAAATTCCAGATAATCATCGCTCCCATCAAACAACAAGCCATCATCATTTATCCCACACCAACAGGCGATATCCCCACGCATCTTACCGTGCCACTCATTCCCGCTATAATCCCTTGCATCGCAATTATCAAAGGTATACCAGGCTAATAATCCTTTATGTAAATCGGGTTCTGGATCGGCAAAAAGTCCTGCGAATATCAATCCCAGGCATAAGAGATACTTCATTTTGTTTGAGTTTTAAGCAGTTCTGCACTGTTTAACAAAGCAATATATATTAATAATGCCTAGTTAGGAGAAAAGCAATATTAACACCAGCAAATAAATACCAATCATTTCCATTGGGGTTTCCTAACTGGCTGACGCCATCGAGATAATCTGAAAAGGCTGGACGGAATCCTCCTTCTAGGCCAAGCGAAATATAATCATAAATACTGAATTTTAAGCCTCCCCCGATCGGAATGGACACAAAAAGACTGCTATTATCCACTTTTTCGGGCAAGCCTTCGCCCTCTGCATAGGATTTGCTATGCACCATAGCAATGCCCATGAAAAGATAAGGGTTGAACCAGTTCGCTCCTTTAGTATACATAAAACGATCCCGACCCAAGATATACCATTCCCCCAACAAGGCCAGTTCGTATAAATCGGATTTGAATTTAAGGGCACGCTCTCTACGCAATGCATCCTTAGAATTGGCATCGTTGCCAGAGATTCTTCCTTTCCGAAAGGCTAACCTAGCCACAAAATTATTGGAAAAAACGTATCCCGCGGATGCCCCCATGGCCAGATTCGTTTCCTTTAACTCGACATAGGAGTCGACCAGATCCCCTTGATAATTAGCAATCCCCATAAATAATCCGCCTTCAAAACCTTGTTGGGCATTTATTTCGGCCAGACAACAAGTAAGCATAAGTAAAAGTAAGATTCGCATTTGTTCTAGATTAAAAAATTATCGGAGGCAAATAAGTTTGGTGAAAAAATAAATTTAAATAGTTAATCTTATCATAGCGCTTTACTTATAAAATCAAATATAAATCAAAGAAGTTCCTTAAAAAAATATAATCGGCAATTATTGCGCATAATATGGCAGACCCAACAATGTCTATTCAGAAAAATATACACCAATACAACTGATTACCCGAATCCAACACATCGCTTTTGGTGAGTGGTAGCCCTTATAATAAAAAATTCTCCTTCAACGCAGTCGTCGAAGGAGAATTTTTATGTCTAGTATAGCAGTTACAGCATGAGATCATGCCTGATACTTATCATTTTATAGCTTCAAGAAACGGAAGACATTAATATCCGCCCCAGAAACCGTTCTGATAAAATAGTGACCCGGAGTGAAGTCTGTAAGATCAAGTTGAACTGTTGTTTGCGCCGCACCAACATTAAGCTCTTTGATCAACTTACCAGATACATCCATAACCCTCAAGTTCATATCGCTAGTAAGGCTGTTAAAATTAACATCAATATAATTGTTGGCCGGATTCGGAGCGATAGCAATATCAGCACCGATAATTTCCACACTTCTTACTTCGGAGAAGGCATAGCTACCATCAAGATCTATAATTTTAAGACGATAGTAATGTACGCCAGCACGAGGTTTTTCATGAATAGCGCTATAATTTACGGTAGAAGCACCTTGTCCTTCGGCAGCTTGAGTGATAACATCTTCGAATTTTCCACCTTTATGACTATCCTGAACGATAAACTCCTTAGTGTTTAACTCAGATTCTGTCGTCCAGCTTAGTAAAACATTACCATTGTCGGTCGCTCTAGCTTGGAAAGCCGTTAGTTTAACTGGAAGAGGGACAATGGGTGTACAATTTCCACCAGTCCAAACATCAGGATCAAAACTAGTCATACAAGTACCGCTACAAGTTGCCCCTGAAATATCCCTGATTAATTCATAATTTGCTGTAGTACAGCCATCAGCATTTCCCCAAAAGTCGCCAGGGTCTTCCCCTACAACTCCGATACAATCTATAGGGCTACCATTATTATTCAGCTGTAGTGCATCATCTCCATTAAAAATTAGACCTGAATCTGTAGCATCTGCATCACCACAAACGGGTAAAGCACAGGCAGTATTACAAATGGTGTAGGTTCCCATATCCTCTAGCATCGTTCCAGCAGCAGCAACAGGGATAGAAGCAGTAGTCGCATCATCATAAAAAATACTGATAGAATAATCCCCCAAATCTACAGGCATCCCCGTTCCGTTGTATACTCCAACACAGTTTTCGTTTTCTTCACCTTCGAGATATGAGGAAAATATCAGTCCCGAAGATGTACATTGAGCGTTTGCATGGTATGAAACAAATACCAATGCCATAAAAAATAGTAGTTTCTTCATTTCAAAATACCAGTTTTGTTAATCAAATCGATTTCCGTTTATAATTTTTACCAACTTGGGGATCTAAAAAGGTGTAAAAAAACCAGGATAAATCGTATAAGTAATTAGGTTATGAAATAATTTATGTTTAAATATGTTTAGGGTTAACAGGAGGGGTTTATAACTAATAAGTTACTGTTATTAAAGACTCTCATTTTGTAAGTTAGTCACAGAATCAGGCACAGTTATAACATAAACTTAACTTGTTCTACCAAAATAAGTATTGTAAAAAAATATTCTTGAAATTTGTATGTTTGTTTAAATACCCATTATAGTCACTTACACTTCTCTCACAGTAGCACAAATGTAGGGAATTTTATTTTATAAAAAAAATATAAAAAAGATTGTATCTAGAATATCTGTTGGGACTAAAGTTAAAAAAAAGTAATTACCCCTGTCGCAAAACCCTAATTTATCGCTTTCAAGTTGAAGGGAAATCAATTACAAATTTCAAAAAAAATGAATACTTTTAAATAGTATATGTAATGATTGGCGTGCGTAGCAAAGAAAAAAATTATATTTTCAGAAAATAAACTGCTCTCGGAAGGGAATTGGAAGGGAAATGGAAGGGAAATATACCAGCGAAATTGAAAACCAATTATTTCATAACAAACATTTCTCCAATAAAGTACACATAGAACAATAACAATAATAATCCTTCCCAAATCGTGATTTTTTTATTGATGGCCATGACCCCAAACAGAATAGTCATCACGATCATCAAAGGCAAGTAAAAATCCTGAATGGTGCTCGGGATCAAAAGTCCTTTGGAGCCTCCAAATAAGCGAGATATTCCCATCACCACGAAAGTATTGAAAATATTTGACCCCAACACATTCCCTACAGCCATCGAGGTTTTCCCTTTTCGCGCGGCACTGATGCTCACGATAACTTCTGGGAGCGATGTCCCGAAGGCAACAGCGGATAGGGCAATTACCTCCTTACTGATGCCAGCAATTGCGGACATTTCCTGAATAGCCATAATGGTGTAGTCCGCACTTAGCCATACCAAAAGACCACCAACGACGAGCAGGACATAGGACTTTGCGGAAGCTTTTTTCTTTTCTTCTTCCTCTCCCTCTTCTTCTCCCCCACTTTTAAAGGAATACATCAGAAAAATGACAATACCTACCAAGAAGATGATCGCCTCGAAGTAGCTGAAATCCTGATCTCGTAGGGCAAACATCAACAGAAACGCCGACCCCCACAAGAAAGGCATATCTATATGCCAGATGTTGTATTCCAACTTGATCAGCCTTACCCATATGGCAACGATCCCCAATACTAATGCAATATTGGTAATATTAGAACCGACAACATTCCCAACGACAATTTCGGAATCTCCCGACAATACGGCCGCCACGGAAGTAGCCAGCTCCGGGAGGGAAGTACCAAAAGCGATGATCGTAACGCCAATAATAAATGGAGAAATTCCTAACGATAGGCCAATTTCTTCACCAGAGTCAATAAACCAATCCGAGGCCTTCAGCAAAACCGCCAAACTGACCACAAAAATCAGGAAATAGGTGAGCGCTTCGAACCCCATATATTATACATTAAATGATTTCTTTTAAATGAAGAACAAAAGTACATTTTTTTTACATTATGGCAAGTTTTATATGATAAGTAACGTTGAAATAATAACTTCCCTATTTAATGTTGTTCTTTTTAGCTTTCATTCCCCAAAATTTATTGCTCTGTAGTCAGTTTTTGAACAGCAATTAAGGTGATAATCGGCATATTACGGAACTAATCACGATCTAACGAATACCAATCCCCCTAAATAGTTTTGGTAAGGTGATTTTTTTGTACTTTTGTGATTCTTAAAATCATATATATGCCACTCGATCAAGTTGATGTTGATAATATAAATGATAATGATACCGGAACGATGAGCTTTCTGGATCATCTGGAAGAATTGCGCTGGCATCTGATTCGGGCAACGGCCTCCATCTTCTTTTTTGCCGTGCTTGTCTTTCTGGCAAAGGATTTTGTGTTTCAAACCATCATTTTT
>JAHDGC010000594.1:0-3934 GCA_020627865.1 Saprospiraceae bacterium
GTACTCCGATATATGATGATTTTTGTTCTTTGGAATCGCTCTTATTTGGAGTATGCCCAGAAGTATAAGCAGGCGTGTTTAAATTTTCCAATTTTCTTTGAGTATTTAATCTTGTTTAGCATAAGTGATTAATAATGCTTGCAAAAGCTCTGAAATAGTATACTACAAATCATTATTGAGCGGTACGATATTTGCAGAGAGGTGCATTCCGAAAAAAAGTGTTAATATAGAGTAGACTAAAACACTATATTATGAACACTACCTTTGAGGAATTACTCGCACCTCTGAACAAATATCTAGAGGAACAAGGTACACAAATTGACAAACAAACGTTGTCCCGGAAGTTATTTTTTGCGGATTTTGTGAAGAAATTAATATATGCCTTTGTGATGAATGTGCCGACATTACGGCAATTGACCACGGAACTGGAAACGAATGAAAACTGCAAAATTCTAGGATTAGAGCAAACGCCCTTTTCGACGCTGAAAGATGGTTTCACGCGTTTTCCAGCGAAGTTCTTTGAGAAACTGTATCAACACATATTGAAAAATTCCGAATGGCTGCGTATAGAAGCATTCGATGAACTCGGCATTTTTCATCTGGTAGATGGGAGTATTTTCCCCACCCTGCGTTCAATGGATTGGGCAATTTACAAGAAAACCAAAAACGCAATTCGTTTACATTTAAGCTTCGAGCTAAACCGGATGTTGCCGGTTGAATTTATCGGCTTAAAGGCAAATTCGTCCGAACGATCCTTCCTCCTCAGTATTGTAAAGGAGGGGATAACCTACATTGCAGACCGAGGTTATTTCAGCTTTGATCTGGCGGCCAGGATAGAATCCTGCAAGGCTTTTTTTATCCTGCGAATCAAGAACAACCTCAAAATAATCCGTTCCCTAGATTTAAAAATAAGCCGCTCGAAGGGTCAAACAATACCGCCTTGTTTTAAAAATCTCACGGATCAATTAGTTCAATTTGAATCCGATAAGCATGCAAAAATCTACCGCCTTATCCAGTTTGAAGTACTCCAAAGTCAATTTAAAATTTGTACAAACAGGCTGGATTTAACCACTTTACAAATTATCATTCTTTATGCTTACCGTTGGCAAATCGAGTTGCTTTTTAAATTCATCAAACGTACCCTCAAGGGAATTCATTTATTTAACAATACCCCCAACGGGGTTAATATTCAGTTTTATATCTTAATGATTACCGCTATTTTACAATTACGTTTGAAGCAAGTTGCTACAGTTATTTCAAATAATAATCAAGACATTAGCATTTCAGATAGTCTGGAAAATGTTAAGAATATAGAACAGATTCCGACTCATTTTGGATATTGTCCTGATTTATGGATTGAATCCTTAACAACCTGCCTTCAAGATTTTTGGAAAATTGGCTGTCATTGGATTCGACGATTACAGAACTTTATCTGCAAACCTTTTGATTCTAATATAATTTTTAATCTTGGGCGGTCTTAGCAACAACCGTACCGCTCAGTAATGTTAAAATATATGATAAAACAATTTTTATTTAAAATAAAAATAGACTTAAACTAAAAAGCGGATAAGCACTTTCATGCCTATCCGCTTCATTATGGAATTAAGAGCATGCCTTGAAAAGATTACACGATACAAAGCATACTGGCCATTAGGCTACATTAATCCAATACAAATTTTACAGTAAAGATTTCTTTTCCTACAGTAATCTTGCAATTGTAAACACCAGCTTGCAAACCAGATACATTCAAATCTTGTTTGTGCATCCCAGCAACTAAATTGGTATGAACAATCTGCGAAGCATTTACTTCTCCATTTTGATCAAACAACTGAATTGTAACAGAAGCAGCTTTACTTAAAGTAAACGTAAGCTCTTGGGTGTTGTTATCCTTCTTCGTTACTTGTATTGCATCTCCAGCTGTTCTTGGAGCACATCCTAAGATATATGCATGGAAGTCTGCACCAAGTCTAGTTTCAAATCCAGGCAGTAAATCAATATCCTGACCAGCAGAGTAATCAATAACACCACTTGATAGTATTAGCTGATTAGAAGTAATGTTCTTCACCGCCTCGTACAATACGGTTTCGTTAATTGTACCGGTAAGGAAAAGAGAATCAGGACAACCCGTCATCATATCATCAGCAGGATTTAATGGATCTGTTCCGGCTGCAACTTCATCTCCATCATTTGTGCCACCACCATCCGTATCCGGATTTAATGGATTTGTTCCGGCTGTAGCTTCAGCTCCATCATTCAAGCCATCGCCATCCGTATCTGGATTTAATGGATCGGTTCCAGCCGCCACTTCATCTCCATCACTTACACCATCGCCATCCGTATCTGGGTTATTTGGATTCGTACCTAATGCAGCTTCCTCTGCATCAGTCAAGCCATCACCATCTGTATCTACAGCATCATCAGCAGGGTCTAATGGGTTGGTTCCGGCTGCAACTTCATCTCCATCATTTACACCGCCACCATCTGTATCTGGATTCAACGGATCGGTTCCGGCTGTAGCCTCTGCTCCATCATTCAAGCCATCGCCATCCGTATCTGGATTCAATGGATCGGTTCCGGCCGCAACTTCATCTCCATCACTTACACCATCACCATCCGTATCTGGGTTTAATGGATCAGTTCCCAAAGTAGCTTCTTCTGCATCGCTCAAGCCATCTCCATCTGAATCATCATCGGCAGGATTTAATGGATCGGTTCCGGCTGCAACTTCATCTCCATCATTTACACCGCCACCATCGGTATCTGGATTCAATGGATCGGTTCCGGCTGTAGCCTCTGCTCCATCATTCAAGCCATCGCCATCCGTATCAGGGTTTAATGGATCCGTTCCGGCAATTACCTCCGCACCATCAGCCACGCCGTCACCATCGGTATCCGGATTATTTGGATCAGTACCCAATGCAGCTTCCTCATCATCACTCAAACCATCGCCATCCGTATCCACAATAGCAGGGCCATAAGCACAAATATTAAAAGAACCCACAGCATCATTTAAATGCTCCCAAGCCGCGACATATAAAGTTGCACCAGGCGTTTGGCCAGTTAAGTTTACAATAGAAAAACCGCCAGCACCAAGGCCGTCGTCATTACAATCAACAACTGTACCGCCACAAGCATCATATACTTCGATTACTGTATCAAAAGTACCAGAACCATTATCACTTGTTTCAATTGTTAAAATTCCAGAAGCAGGAACCACAACACTAAACCACACATCTGCACCCAGATAACCACCATTATCTCCGGCACCATCATCACAAAAATGAGCTACACCAGAATCCGTTGCACCTTCGTTTGTTCCATATACCGGAGTCATACAAGAGCCATCTCCTACCGGAAGTGGTGTTGCATCTGCACAATCATCGTTAGTCAATGTATCGTCATAGGCACAAATATTGAATGAACCTACGGCATCATTTTCATGTTCCCAAACAGCGACATATAAAGTTGCGCCAGGTGTTAGCCCAGTTAAACTTACAATAGAAAATCCCCCTGCCGCAACACCATCATCATCACAAGCCAAAGCCGTACCACCACAAGCATCATAGACCTCTATTACGGTATCAAATGTTCCAGAACCATCATCACTCGTTTCAACGGTTACATTTCCAGTAGCCGGAACTACAAAACTAAACCAAACATCTACGGTTCCTACTGGATAACCGGGATCAGCACAAGTTGGCGTAAGGCCAGAACTGGTTGCCTCTACGGTTGTTCCACCTACAGGATCAGTACATGTACCGACACCAACAGGCAATGCTATAGCATCCGCACAGTCACTATTTGTTGCAGGGCAATTTGGAGGCATCGTAACAGAGGCCGAAGCAGTACAATTCGGGTTTGAAGCATCAACAACCGTAACAGTAACCTCTCCATCTGCTGATGTAAATCCAGTAAGGGTATGGGTTCCTAAACC
>JAHDGC010000594.1:3944-5155 GCA_020627865.1 Saprospiraceae bacterium
GAAGTGTTTTTGTCATTGGTAATATTAACCGTAGTTGCTGTTCCTAGATCGGTAAGCACAACATCAATAGAATAATTACCATTCGCACAATCCGAATCGTTTCGGATAATAGAACCCGTAACGATGGTACAAGGAGGATTTGTATCCCAAGCACAAATATCGAAAGTACCCGTTGCATTATTTCCGTATTCAAATACGGCAATATAATAAGTAGCACCGGCTGTCAATCCGGTTAGGGTAACGAGAGAAAAAGAAAGTGCACCGCCATCATCATTAAAACCGACAGCAACCGGTGTCAGGCAACCATCATAAACTTCAACGACAGTATCAAATGTACCTGAACCATCATCGCTGGTTTCTATGGTAACTTCTCCACTTGCTGGAGCGACAAAAGAAAACCAAACATCTCCACCATTCCAACCCAATCCGGAGTGTGTAATTCCAGAATCTGTGGCGCCGACATTTGTTCCATTAGTTGTAGTGCTACAGGATCCTGCCCCTAATGTTAAAGCGGTTGCATTCAGACAATCATCATTGGCGGGTTGGGCATACGCCATTGTCGAAAGCAATAGAAAACCTAAAGCATAAAGTAGTTTAGGTAAGCTTTTGTTGAATAATTGTTTCATAAAAAATCGTTTTTGAAAAGTTTTATAAAAAGTGAATATTAGTTTTCTAAAAAATGGAAAAACAAATTGAACCAACAGCAATAAACCGTTCTTCAAGCCAAAGAATCAGTTTTTCTAGTGTGTTTTACAAGAATGCTTTATTGGGGAATTATTGGGGAATATAAGGGTGACATGAGCCGAGTCTGCATTTTCAATACCATTGATACTATAAGCTTCGTAGGCAAACTACACATAAAAATCATTAAAGAATCTGGAAAGAGAAAAGAAGAAAAATGGCGGACAGGCGTAAATGTCAACTAATTACAAAATCTACGTTATTCTCTGCATATTTATAGTAAAAAATCTCTCTACAACGGATTGGGATTGAAGGATAAAGTACATACGGTTTTTGTTTATTTGTTTAGTAAAAAATAATAAAAATTTGGGTTTAGCAAACAAATATAAAACATTCAATACAACTACATGTTGTTAATTTAAGATTTTTCAACATATTTTTATTAAAACAGGGCACTTTTGCGTATATCTACGAAAAGCGCCCTGTTTTTTAATCTTTTTAACCTAATGATAAGATCAAAAAATTTTTAA
>JAHDGC010000595.1 GCA_020627865.1 Saprospiraceae bacterium
TGTTTAGCCTTGTGGGGCGATACCCCGTACCCTTTGGGTCGGGGTAGTTCATTTATTTAAAAAAAATATTAATTTGGGCAATTATTCTAGTATCTGCGTGATAGAACTTTGGATGAAATGAACGTAAATAATACAATTTTTATAATAGCAACAGCATTAATCACTTTGGGCTGTGATGCGGAGCAACCGCTAAATTTCAACGAACATATTGCCCCGATCATATATGAAAACTGCCAGAATTGCCACCATGAAAAAGGGATTGCACCGTTTCCCTTAACCAGTTATGCAGAAGTTGTCGAAAATGCCCGATTGATAAAAAAAGTTACAGCCTCAAGGTATATGCCACCTTGGAGTGCTGACCCGATGTATCAATCTTATCTTTATGAAGGAGCTTTGTCAGAAGAAGAAATTGATAAAATTGGGAATTGGGTAGATCAGGGATTCCCTGAAGGAGACAGCAGCTTGATGAAAAATCCGCTTGATTTTATATCTAAAGATACTGTTTTGCAAAAACCGGATTTGACCGTTTGTATGGAAGAAGCCTGGAAAATAACGGGAAATAATGAGGATCATTATCAAACTTTTGTGATTCCTGTAGAAATGGAGAAGGATTGTTATGTGCAAGCGTTAGAATTTAAGCCAGGTAATGTAAAAGCTGTTCATCACGCTCAGGTGTTAGTGGATTCTACGGGAATGGCCTATACTTATGATCAACAAACCCCGGAATATGGTTTTGGAACTTTCACGCAGATGAAATTTAAGGTGAATGGTATTTTGACGGGTTATCTTCCTGGTGGAAATGGGCCGATAAAGTATCCAGATGATACGGGGAAGAAGTTGACGAAGCAATCATACATTATCTTTAATATCCACTATGCGCCAACACCCATTGATATGTGGGATCAATCATGTTTGGATATTTATTTTTCCGAAGAGTCAAAGCCGAAAGAAATACGCGGACAAACGGTGCGGAGTACGCATATTACAAATGGGCCATTTGAGTTGAAGGCTAATACAACGAGATATTTTCATGCTGTTCGGGAAGTTTACAGTGATATGAAGTTGATTGCCGTTTGGCCACATATGCATTTTCGGGGAAAGTCCTTCGAGGCTTATGCGAAAATATCTTGGTTTCATACGATTCCTTTGGTAAAGATAGATAACTGGGATTTTAATTGGCAAAATGCTTATTTTTTTAATGGTATGATTGATATTCCGGCTGGTGCAGAAATTCATGTGGAGGCTGTTTTTGATAACACCGCCTCTAATCCATTTAATCCGGTTATCCCTCCGGTGGATGTCAAGTGGGGGAGCAGTTCCTATGATGAGATGTTGATTTTAGGGATGGAGTTTCTAGATGCATCTTCGGATAGTAAAAAACAATAATTTTGTAAATATGGTGTTGTTTTTTTTTGAAAATATTTTGAAGTTGAGTGTTGTATTTTTATTGTTGTGTTTTTCTTTTCTTAGTTGTGAAAAAACAAAGAAAGTTAAGGAAAGGCCAGATTTATACAAGTTGAAACTAGCCAGTATGCTAGGGGATTCTCTTGCTTTAAATGAAGTGAAAAATGATACCGTTTCTGTTTTTGTATTCCTTTCTCCGGATTGTCCGATCGCGCAGAAGTATACTTTAAAGTTGGAAGAAATGGCTCAAAATTTTTCTTTGAAAGGATTCCAGTTTTATGGGGTTTTTAATGGCCAATTAGGATACAAGAAAACAGCATTGACTTTTCAGGAAAAATATAAAATTAGCTTTCCAATTTTGAAGGATGAAAAAAATGAATTGAAAGATTTTTTTGGAGCGACTATTTCGCCTGAAGTTTTTGTGATAAATGCTAAAAAAGAAATGCTATATCAAGGGATGATTGATAATTGGTTTTTTGCACTGGGGAAAAAGCGGAAGGTTATTTCTAAGCATTATCTCAGAGATGCGTTGGTAGCTGTTGTTGAAGGGAAGGTGGTCAAGGTGACAGCAACAGAGGCTGTGGGGTGTTATTTGCATTAGAGGATTGGTGTTATTTACTTGGAATCTGAACAATCTTTTCTATATTCTCTTTGGAAACAAGCATGGCTTTACTCTGTTGGCTAAGGTATCCATTGCCGGGATAAAATTCATATTTTGCTTTCTTCCCATCTTTGAAGTGTACGATAGCCTGTGTCGTTGTTGGGTCTAAAATTTTTATTTCTGAATTTGTATTGCTGTAGATTTTAAGGTGGTCATTATTTAATGATGCCAGAATGGATAATTGGCTATTTTCTAACAGTATGGTGGCAAGTGAGCGCCCTTCCCTGTTTTGGAAAAATCCACTTTGGGTAGCGGATATGGCTTTGAATGCGGGCGAGCCATTTCCTTTAAGAAAGATGCCATTGCAAGCATCTTGTTTTTCAAATTGAACATTACTTTTATAAAAATTGCCATGCATCAAGATATCAATATTGCCATCACCATCAAAGTCTTGTGTGACTATGCCAAATAAGGTGGAAAATTGCGCCATTGGAGGCAATGGATGTGTCTTGAATTTATCATCACCTATGTTTTCCAGTAATATGCTTTCAAAAGTGGCTGCTTCTGATTTTTTGGCTTTTTGTAGTTTTTCTGCGCCGATAACTTCCTTTAATTCAGCCATTCCGTATCTCGTATAAGATTTGAATTTTTGACCAACAAATGAAATGTTGGCAGCCAGATCTTCAAGATGAGCAAAAGGGTATTCTGTCCCTGCCTGAAAATAACTCATTACCGGATCAATATCTCCATCATTGTCGAAATCATCGAAATAAATCTGAAGCGGATTGTTGGGGAGCGGTTTAATTCTACTATTTTTACCATGGTTGGTCACGACATAATCGGTATCCCCATCCTTATCAAAATCTAGGGAGGCGATACCATTCCACCAACCACTTGCCGCCTGTAATATCGGTGATTCGATCGGTGTAAATTTCCCGTCATTATTTTGGAAAATCTGAATAGGCATCCATTCACCGGCAATCATCAAATCAGGGTCAAGGTCATTGTCGTAATCTGTCCAAATGGCGGCATTTACCATGCCAGCGTGTTTCAACTCCGGAGCAAGTGCTGTTGTTACATCTTCAAAAGAGCTGCCCGTATTTTTTAATAAAACAGATTGTCCGGCTACTGGATATTCGCCAGGAGAAAGTCGCCCTCCGATGAACAAATCCGTTTTGCCATCTCCATTAAAATCGGCTGCAACTACACAGGAACTGCTTGCCGCTATATTCGGTAGCCAGTTTGAGGTTTTGGTGAAATTGCCAATCCCGTCATTGAGGTAAAGCCTATCTTTGAGTTGTGGACTTCCTGCTGGGAATTCACTGCCCCCACTGGCAATGTATAAATCATTGTCTCCATCATTATCGACATCAATTAAAAGGATGCCCATATCTTCGTGAATGGCGTCTTTGTCAAGGATTGGAGATTTAATAAGCTTGAAACGTGCATTTTTTGTTTGATATAAAATGTTTGCAGGATATTTTGAAGCACCTCCAACTACAAAATCATCCATTCCATCACCATTGATATCCCCTACGGCAATACCTGGCCCACTTCGGCTGAGCATATGTGGTAATAATTTTTGTTTCAACAAATCATCATATTCATTTTCGATGTGTTGGAATACAATGCCAGATTCTTTTGTTTTGTTTTCAAATAATGGTGTTGCTTTATGCAAAAGCGAAGCAATATTTATAGAGGCTGTTTTCGCGTTTTTTATATCTAAGCTTATTTTTTGATTAGCTTTTACATGCTTCAATAATTGTATTTTTCCGTTTGGCCATTCCACGAGAAGCGTATCTATTTTCTTCGAATTTCCAAGCCCAAGATGGATAATTTTTTCGGATGAAGACTGCGACCCTCTAGTGGAAATCAATTGCCGGAATTGTCTCTTGCCATTTATGCTGGCCATTATTTTGGTGCCGATACCTTGTCGGTTTTGGGAGCTTCCTTTAAATTGGATTAGCAGATAATTGTTATTCCTTTCGCTATTTTCTATAACATTGTTTTTGTAAACTAAAGCCGTTTCGTTAACATTGTTCGTGACAATATCAATGTCGCCATCGTTGTCAAAATCAGCATATGCTGCCCCATTGGAAATGCAAGGGTAATTGCTGCCCCATTGGGTCGTCATATCTTCAAAAGTGAGGTCGCCATTGTTTTTGAAAAAGGGATTTGAGGAAACCGTGTGCACCGTGTCAAAATATGCTATGGTTTGTTCATAAAGTACGCTATCTTTTCTCCGGATAGCATCTTTAAGGATTTTGAGTGTTGGTCTTTCATCACGGTTTGCTTGCCGATAATTACCATTGGTAATGAAAAGGTCTTCCCATCCATCATGGTCGAAGTCTACAAAAAAGCAAGCCCAACTCCAATCTGTAGAAGAAATGTTGGAGCTATGTGCTGTTTCAATGAAATTTCCATTTCCATTATTCAAATGAAGGGCATTGTGGAAGTATTGGGTATGGTAGCCACTTTGTTGCATTTCCCTAATTCTAGATAAAGGAGGATTGGTATGGACATAGGCTTTATGCAATAAATTATCCGAATAATCCATTTCTACTGTAACGATATCGAAGTAGCCATCATTATTGAAATCTGCGGCATCACTTCCCATTGAGGAATAGCTGAATTTTTGAAATTGTTCCCTACTTTCATCCTTGAAACGACCATCTTTTTGGTTGATGTAAAGGTGATCGTGCATGGCCCAATCATTGGAAACATATATATCTGTCCATCCATCATTATTAAAGTCAGCCGTTGTTACGCTCAGACCATAACCATGATTGTTGATGCCTGCTTCGAGAGAGACATCGGTAAAAGTCTCATCATTATTATTGCGGAATAATTTGTCACTTCGGTTCCTGCCTTCTCCTATTTTCTCATAATTATTTAACTTATTCCGATCATTCCAGTCAATAGGATGATTAAGCAGATACATATCTAGGTCACCATCATTATCGTAATCAAAAAAAGAAGCATGAATAGAAAAACTGCTATCTGCTAATCCATATGCTGCTGCTTGGTCAGTAAACGTGAGATTTTTGTTATTTATGAGAAATTTGTTTTGTCTTTTTTGAGGCTTGTCAGGGTAGAAAGTTCTACAAACATAAATGTCATCATATCCATCATTATTAATATCGACAATA
>JAHDGC010000596.1 GCA_020627865.1 Saprospiraceae bacterium
TATTATTGCCCAACAAAAAAAATACACCCCGGAAAAACACCAGCTTTTTGTATAAAAAAATCCCATTAAAACAAAACAACAAGTATAAACGCCCCCGTCACAAGGATCAAATAATACATTCAAAATCAGGCAAAGCTTGCATGTTTTTTGGTTTTACTCCACCATGTAAAACAGGGATTCTGTTCTTTACAACACTGACCACTTTTGATACTTATATTACATTATCACTCCCCATAATCTCCCCATACATATTCAACCTAATTCCTAATGCAGGGATTAAACATCTTATTTTAATCAAGCATAATACCCCACTAACATATTCTCAGAAAATATGTTTCTTGACAACAGTGAGTCCTGCAATGGACGACATGCCATAGTCAAAAACTTAAATTTCTGGAACGTTTTAGCTCATTGTTTCTTATTCCAAAAAACCGACAAATGCAATTACAGGAAACTCAAAATAAGCCGGAAATCAATAAAACCCACATGCAGATCATACTGCATCTATTTTCCCTATTACAAACCCTTTGGCAATCTATGATTTCCTGCCAACGCGATCCAATAACTTTTCAGCCCAAGTCAAACAATCCGAAATTCAAACTTCAAAATAGGTTTCCACAACCTAACAAATATCTCATCAATACAACCTCATTGAATATAAACTATATCAATGACACCTAAGCACTGAAACTATCCATAGATCAATCCCCCGAAGTACATGAGTAATAAAGCAATCCCGAACACAGAGAAGCCGCACAAAACACAAGACAAACCTGCTCATATCTATTACCACATATTGAAAATGAGCAGGCAGGCTTGCCCAAATAAATTAATTCATAATCTGGATACGAAATAAGCTGCTAGACAAATATCACAAATTTAAACACCAAACTTCCTAAGCGACTTATTTTCCTCCATCCCCGTCAAATGTACATCAATGAAAGTGAATATTACAAATACAATTATCAGCTCCGAATTCGTAAAAAACAAAATTACTTTATTACTCATACTGATCAGTATCTTTTTACTCACACCACCAACATCCATCTTTGCAGAGGGAACCAAAGAGATGGCACCAAGCTCTACAGACATCACCGCCCTCTACACCAACTCCCTCGCAAACGGAGACTTCGCAACCTATAACGGACCCATAGACGCCCGGCTCCAAATCCATATCGCAGATCCGGCCAACGAACAGGTCTTCCTCGGATTCTCCCAGCAGATGACTATCTCCACAGGAACCGATGGGGATTATCTCGCGGCAGCATTTTATTTTCGAATAAAAGACCCCGACGGCAATGTCGTCTACGGGCCGCAAGCCGTAGATGCCAGCAATGCCAATACCAACACCTGGGCATTGGCTAGTGCAGGGCCTGCTCCCGTTGTCGGGGGCGGTGGGTATGCTCCATTCACTTTCACGCCCGGAGGAGCTGCTCCGGCCGGGGATTACTATGTCGAGTTCAGTTTGAATGCCAACAGCGCAGGTTCAAACGGAACTTCTCCCAACAACTATGTCGCCGTAAAATACTGGGACATTACCGTTGCAACCACCGATGCTTCACCAGCAGCTATCAACGGTAGGGTCTGGTCTAAAAACTGGAGCTTCCGGACACCTTCCATTGCACAAGGAAGTGACCCGACTTATTCTGTTTTTGATCGACCTTTTAATGGCGCAGTGTATTCTTATAGTGATGATGGTTTTGTCAATAGAGTTGATTTTGCCGGTTCTGGATTCCAAGGCTTATCATTTATCATGGCCTTCAACGAGTATGGTACCCAAAATACAGGGAATATCGAAGAGGATAGAAAATCTGTACAAGGCGTAAACGCAGCCTTGCCACAGTTTAAAATATTCCTCAATGATCCCGATATAAATATTTACCCTACTGGTGTTTTAGGAAGTATTAGTGCTACGCCAACCATTTCGGATTGTAATAGTGAATACCCCTGCCTTTATTATAATGTTTCCCAACCCGGTTTGGTATTGGGCTTACTTGATTTTGATGATGCAACGGGCGCAGGTGTTTACGATGAAGGCACCGCAGATGTATTGTTGTTTCGTAAGGTTACTGCGAGCGACTTGGAAGGTTGTATGCCCTGGGATGGGAACGACGGTTTCGGCAATCCTGTTAACATGGCGCTGTCCAGTATCCCACTACACCTAACCTACGCACAAGGGATAACCCATTATCCAGCATATGATGTGGAATATGTCCTCACGGGATATCAAGTGAGTGCCGTAAGGCCGCTTCCCAATATCAGTTATCAATCGCTAATGTATTATGACGATACCAATATTTCCTCCGGTGCCCCCGGCAATGGAGCCGCCTTACTTGAAGTAAATGGTTGTAATCCACCTTGTCACGACTATACCAATGCAGATTTTGGTAACCTGAATACCATCAACACTTGGTGGTTTACCGGACAAGAATCTGCCTCTTCATTCGAACAGGTTGCTTGTCGTTTGAATGCCTATGATGATACCGAATCTACGCCCGTAAATACCCCGATTATTGTTGATGTCCTTCTTAATGATGAAGGGGATAACGTAGATCCTACAAGCGTTTCCACAACAGGACTCCTACAACCAACCAACGGTACGGTCAGCATTGACCCCGCTTCTGGTGCCATCACCTATACGCCAAACACTGATTTTTCAGGCATCGAAACTTTTGAATACCAAGTTTGTGATGCTGGCGGTACACCTTGTGATACCACATTGGTCACCATAGATGTTTCGGACTGTACGGCAACAGCATCAGAAAAAATTATCAGCGGTGTTGTCTTCAATGATGTGAACAACAATGGTACAAACGATGCCGAAGCGGGTATCCAAAATGTGAATGTAAATATTTATAATGATATCAATCAAAGTGGAACAGTAGATGGCGGAGATTTGTTGTTAACAACACAAACAACAGACGTCAATGGGGAATATAGTTATACCGTAACGCCTTCAACAGTTACTGTAGGAGATGATTTCTCATCTGGCACGTACGCTGGCGGAACAGGCACTTGGGCTAGCAACTGGACAGAGGTAGGAGATACCGATTTGGGAGCTGGTGCCCAATATATAAAAATTGATGCCCAACGACTACACTTCAACTATGTTTATGCGAACTCTGAAATGATAAGCAGAAGTGTAAACCTAAGCGGTACCACAACCGCAACCGTTTCTTTTGATTGGGATGGATCAGGCCTTACAGGAGGTCTAGCTTTAGCTATTCAAGCCTCAAGTAATGGCACTAACTTTACAACAATTGGAACGATGACAGGAGGAAGCAGTAGCTCCTTTTCTGGGGATATAACAAATTACATCTCCGCTACAACAGCTATCCGATTTGTAGTGTCCGGTGGCAATTGGGGAGCTGGAGATAATTTTTATGTGGATAATGTCAGCATTGTTGCATCAGATAATATTTCTGATTTTGTTATAGAAACAGATGCCGCAACATATCCAACCGACCACGAGCTAACAACCGATAATCTTGAAGTAGCAACGGTTACGGCAACAGGTGAATGCGACAACAATAATAATTTCGGCCTTTATGTACCCAGCTTTGACGCAGACCTCAGCCTCACAGAAACCGTTTCTAACAGCAGCCCCGATGCCGATACCGATGTCACCTTCACCATCACCGTTACCAATGATGGCCCCACTGATGCAACAGGTGTCGAGGCAACGATACAGTTACCAGCAGGCATATATGTAAGCGACGACTCAGGTGGCAGCTACGACTCCGTAACAGGAGTTTGGACAATAGGTGCCATTCCTGCTGGCGGTTCCGTAACCCTCAACATTATCGCCAATGCCCCGAGCGGCACCTATGAAAGTGTCGCCGAAATCACGGCCAGTGATTTAAATGATATTGACTCTACTCCCGATAATGCACTCCTTGAAGATGATAGGGATAGCACCTGTATTTCTGTTCCATTCGACTTTTGCCCCGGAGATTCCTATACCATATCGGCAGTGTCCGGTCTATCCAATTATCAATGGTATAACAACAGTACTCCGATTGCTGGTGCCAATACCGATAGCTATATTTTAACGACTATGATCAATGCAGCGGATACCATTTCTTATACCGCTGTAGATATAGATGGTTGCCCGTTTGAAGTGAATTGCCCGGCTATTTTTATTCCGGGAAGCTGTATTGATCCTTGTGATGCAGCCGCATCAGGCAATCCCGACAACGATAATGATGGAATTTCTGATAGTTGTGATCTTGATGATGATAATGATGGAATTTTAGATACAGAAGAATGTTATATAAATAATATTATACCCAACTCCACACCTGATGGTGTACAAGATGGGAATTACCCAACTGGTTATTGGGATGCAGAATACTTCAATGGTCATTTGGGAATACCAGGCTCAACTTATCAAACTTCGGCAAATGATAGCGACAGTACAGGAGCAGTTGGAACCCCGCTATTCCTTGGTGAAGCATTCCTTGGTTCCAATTCACTCATTTTTACAGATTCCAGAACTTATACTCAAAATCAAACAGTAGCAAGTGCAGGGCTTGTTCCCACGGGATATGTAGGTCGAAATTCTGATGGAAATGGCAACCCATTCTACCAGATACTCTTTAACCGTACAGCAGATCAATCAGGAACACTCGACTTCGGAGGAAGCGGTTATTTTGATGACATCATGGAAGTTTATGTAAATGGAACAAGGCTCGTCTTTGCGGCTGTATGCTGTGGTGCACCTGATCCTAACCCCGGAACTAATCCTTACTCCATTCCGCTAAACCCTGGCGATCAAATCCAAATTCGCTATACTAATTTAGGCTGGATTGGGGGATATGAATTTACCTTCACCCTTAATTATGATTGTGAAGTAAATGAAGATACAGATGGTGATGGTATTCCTAATGGATTAGACCTCGACTCCGATAACGACGGCATCCCAGACATCGTAGAAGCAGGTGGCACAGATACCGATGGTGATGGCCTTGTTGATAATCTCAACCCTGATGGCACACTCATCAATGATACTAATGGTGATGGTGTTGATGACCTATATGATCCAACCAATGGAGGAACGGCCATCGCAAACGGAGACCTCGACAACGACGGTATCCCCAACGCACTCGACATTGATGCCGACAACGACGGTATCGTGGACATCATCG
>JAHDGC010000005.1:0-4571 GCA_020627865.1 Saprospiraceae bacterium
ATGGCCCAGTTTCCGTCGTTGGAGGTCTATCTTACTCCGGATTTTGATATTCCAGCTGGAGCGGATATTTGTACGGGTGATCTTCCGACTACCCTTGATTTAACAGCTTTGGAGGCGGCAGGTTTCATGGGAGGGACTTGGTCTTCTCCGGATGTCTCCGTTACAGATCCATCTGCTGTGGATATTCCGGCTACATATGTGGATGGCAATCAAATTTCTTTTGATTATGTTGTGGATGCTTCTTTCCAAATTGTCGGTGATCCTGCAAACCCCTCAAATGGTGCGGTCATTGATGTTGGTTGTATTGTTAGGGATACGATTAACTATACCGTGAGAGATGCTTGTTGCAAATGTGCGTCCATGCCTTCTTTTGCCGGGGCAAGCACTGTAACCATCCCGGGCTGCAACCCAGATACAACGACCGATTCCGACGGGGATGGTATTCCCGATTTTAGGGATATGACTTTGGGCGGACTTACGGCTTCCACCTCAGATGCCGGGTGCTTACTCAATCCCGTTACATATTCCGACGGGGCGGTTGCTACAAGTGGCTGTACGGCTTCTGTCGTCCGTACTTATGAAGTTATGGCGGAATGTAATGATCTTGTTGCGTCATTTACGCAAACGATCAGTTGGACGGTTGATAATACTGTCCCTGTCGTAACTTGCCCGCCGGATAATACAAGCCTCTCTTGCCAGAGTACACTTCCTGCCGAATTGACCATCGCTGATTTTACCATCACAGACAATTGTGCTGCCGATGGTTCTAATGTTGTTTTGGATATGGTACAAATGTCTCCGGCAGCAGGTACTTCCGCTCTGGATTTTTGCGCTGCAACGCCAGCTGATAGAACCATTGTTAGAACATATACTTTCAGTGATGCCTGTGGCAATATTACTTCCTGCGATCATACTTTTATCTTTGAACAAGATCTAACCGGGCCTGTGGTTTCCGGTTGTCCGGCAGATGTAACTTCTGGGCTTACCTGTCTCAATATGTTACCTGCACCACTATTGTTGAGTGACTTTACCGTTTCCGACAATTGCAATGCCGGTGGTTCAAATGTTTCCCTCGATGCAACTTCCTTGTCTCCCGCAGGTGGGCCTGCCGCATTGGATTTTTGCTCGGCACTTCCTGCGGACAGAACGGTAACAAGGACTTATCATTTTAGTGATGACTGTGGCAATGTAACGACTTGTTCCCAGAGTTTTACCTTTGACCAAGATGTTACAGCTCCTGTCATTTCCAACTGTCCGGCTAATGTCACCAGTGGTTTAACTTGCCTTGATGATTTACCGCCACCTTTAAGCCTTGCTGATTTTTCTATCAATGATAACTGCTCTACTGCTGGGGCAAACGTTACCCTTGATGCCATCACGTTAACGCCTCTAGGTGGGGTAGCGGATTTGAATTTATGCTCCGGCCTCGCGGCAGACAGAACCGTTGTTAGAACCTATTCCTTTAGTGATAATTGTGGCAACACCAACACTTGCGTGCAAAACTTTATTTTTGAACAAGATGTTTCCGAACCCATTATAAACAATTGCCCTACTGATGTTGCTGGGCTAAGCTGTTTAAGCACCTTGCCTGCTGAATTAACGCTGGCTGATTTTAACGTTGCGGACAATTGTTCGACAGATGGCTCCAATGTGAGTTTGGATTCTGTGGTTCTCAATCCGACAACAGGTATTGCTGGGTTAAATTTATGTGTGGCCGATGTTGCCGAACGTACCATTACCCGAACGTATTACTTCTCGGATGATTGTACCAATAATGTGGCAACTTGTGTTCAGAATTTTGTTTTCGATCAAGATTTGAGTGGCCTTGGTCCTGTCATTTCCAATTGCCCAGCAGATGTTACCACGGGATTAGATTGTCTGAGTGCCTTACCGCCGGAACTGACGCTTGGGGATTTTATCGTTAGCGATGACTGTTCTCCAACGGGAGCCAACGTAACTTTAGATCTTGTAGAGACGGTGCCAATGGGTGGTGTCGGTACCTTGGATTTTTGTTCTCCAAATGTATCGGATAGAACCATTACCAGAACCTATCATTTTAGTGATAATTGTGGCAACACTTCTACTTGCGTGCAAAATTTTATCTTCGATCAAGATGTGGCTGGCCCCACAGTTAACAATTGTCCCAGTGATGTAACGACAGGCCTGAGTTGTATGAGTACATTACCTGCACCCATGACACGGGGCGACTTTATCGTGAGTGATGGTTGTTCGCCAGATGGTTCCGCCGTTACGCTGGATTCCGTCGTGATGATTCCCGCTACCGGCATGGCAGCACTAGATTTCTGCGACCCATTAGTGGCCAACCGGACAGTGACGAGAACATATTATTTCAGTGATGCCTGTGATAATATCACTTCTTGCGTACAGAACTTTATTTTTGAACAAGATACTTCCGCACCCATCGTGGCGAATTGCCCGGCTGATGTTACTACTGGACTCACTTGTTTAAGTGATCTCCCAGCAGAGTTGACTATTGCGGATTTTTCCATAACGGATAATTGCCCTGGGAGCAGCGTCGTGTTGACTTCCGTAGTCACCACACCGGCTGGAGGTGTCGCGGCATTGGATTTTTGTTCTGCCAATGTTGCGGACAGAACCGTTACCCGCGTGTATTCCTTCAGCGATGATTGCAACAATGTTACAAGTTGCACACAAAATTTTATTTTCGATCAAGATGTATCTGCGCCAGTACTAAGCTGTCCGGCTGATCCGGCTCCGATAGAAGGATGTGATGAAAATGCGATAAATGCTGCTACAACAGGTTTTGACCTATCTACTTTGGAAACCATTATTACCGTAACTGATTTTGAAAGTGCAGGCGGAACCGTAAGCGATGATTGTATCGTGGCAGAATTGAAATACATTGATGTTTTAGTGATTAACAACTGTGCCATAACTGTAACCAGAACTTTTACAGCAACAGATGCCTGCGGCAATGTGAGTACTTGTGAACAAATTTTTATGGTTGCAGATTCAACGATCCCTGCGATGACTTGCCCCGCATCTCCACCACCGATTGAAGGTTGTAACGAGAATGCCATAACGATCGCAACTTCTGGCTTCCCATTTTCGTTGACATCCGCTTCGACAACAATTTCTTCCTTTATCAATTCTGGCGGAACGGTCTCCGATGCCTGTGGCGTTTTTTCTGTAAGCTATGTAGATGTCATTGATGATTCTGCTTGCCCAAATCCAATTTTAAGCGTAACGAGAACTTTTACGGCTACGGATAACTGTGGCAATACCGCTAGTTGCACCCAAACCATAACGGTTGAGGACAACACCATGCCAATCATGTCCTGTCCTCCTTCGCCGCCACCAGTTGAGGGCTGTTCCGAAACCGATATCTCGGCGACCAATACAGGCTTTGCTTATTCGCCCGTAGAAGTGCCGATTGCCATCGCTGACTTTACGGCTATCGGCGGTGTGGTGAATGATCTTTGCGGACTGGGTTCTATGAGTTATGTCGATCGTGTAGTGGACAATACCTGCCCCTTACCGATCAATCAAATTGAACGTACTTTTACCCTAGTAGATGCCTGTGGTAATGCAACAACCTGCGTGCAAATCATTTCTGTAAATCCAGTGTTACCACAAGTGACCATAGATAAACATGCCCTTGATGGAACGGATGCACAAATTGTCAATCCGAACGGAACGGCTACTTTTGTCATTACCGTTACCAATGTCGGGACTGTCCCTTTAACCAATGTCGTCGTTACAGATCCACTGTCGCCCAATTGCAATAATAACCTTGGAAATATTCCAATAGGACAATCCGTAACCTACACTTGTTTCACGGCAAATGTCCTGGCTGCCTTTACCAATACCAGTATCGTAACGGCAGCATCTGGTCTTTGTGCCTGTACCACAGTTTCCGCTTCTGATGATACAGAAGTTCTTTTATCTAATCCAGAAATAACAATAGATAAACATGCCTTAGATGGTACAGATGCACAAGAGGTTAGCCCCGGCGGAACGGCAACTTTTGAAATCGTCGTGACCAATTCCGGTGATGTTGATTTGGAAAATATTCAAATCAATGACCCGAATTCTCCGGCTTGTAATAACATTATACCTACATTGGCTGCGGGTGCATCCACAACCTATACCTGCTCTATATCAAATGTAAATGCTGGATTTTTAAATACGGCTGGTGTTATCGCATCTCCGGTCGGTGGCGGTGATCCGGTCATGGATAATGACGATTCTACTGTAGGGATTCTCGCACCTTCTATTACCATTGTAAAAAGAAGTACGGATGGTTCCGATACCCAGGAGGTCAGCCCTGGTGGTATTGCTTCCTTTGAAATTATCGTGACCAACTCCGGAAATATAGACTTGGAAAATGTGGTCGTTTCTGATCCGTTGCTTGCGGCTTGTGATAATGTTTTCCCTACTTTGAATGTTGGAGAAACCGTTACTTATACTTGTAGCACGGCAAGCCTTGCGGCAGGATTTACCAATACTGCAAATGTTACGGCCGATCCTGTTGGGGGGGGAATGCCCGTGACGGATACCGATGACACCGAAGTCGTCATGAATATTCC
>JAHDGC010000005.1:4671-29906 GCA_020627865.1 Saprospiraceae bacterium
AATCCGGGTATCTCAATTACAAAGTCAGCATCCGATGGCATTGACCTACAGGATGTGAATCCTAATGGAACCGCTATTTTTGATATTACCGTTACCAATACCGGAGATACGGACTTATTTAATATTGTCGTTTCTGACCCCGCCGCTCCAGGTTGTGATAATAATATTGGAGGGCTTGCTGTTGGAGAAAGCATAACCTATACCTGTGCGGCAAACAATGTGTTGGCGTCTTTTACGAATGTCGCAACTGTAACGGCGGAGCCTGTCGGTGGCAGTGGTGGTGATCCTGTAGGAGATACGGACATGTCCGAAGTATCCCTTTCTGCTCCGGAAATTACAATTACCAAAACGGCTCCAGATGGAACGGATGTTCAATTGGTGAATCCGAACGGAACCGCGACTTTTGAAATTACCGTGACCAATACCGGAGATGTAGACCTTGAAAATGTGGTTATCCTCGATCCGGAAACCATCAATTGTAACATGACATTTGCAACGCTCCCGATTGGAGCATCAGAGGTCTATACTTGTTCAATTGATAGCGTAACGGTGGGCTTCGTAAATGTGGTTGATGTAACGGCAAATCCTGTCGGTGGTGGTGATCCCGTTATCGGTACGGATGATGCCAATGTGATTTTAAATAATCCAGCAATTACGATTGCCAAAACCGCCACAGATGGAACCGATTCGCAAGAGGTCAATCCGAATGGCACCGCGACTTTCCAGATTGTAATTACCAATACCGGAGATGTTACCCTAGAAAATATCGTGGTAGTAGATTCTCTTTCTCCGGATTGTAATGCTGTAATCCCAATGTTGGCAGCAGGCGACTTTTTTGCCTATAATTGTGCCGCCAATAATGTTACCGGAGATTTTACGAATGTAGCCGATGTTACGGCTGACCCACTTGGCGGTGGTGATCCCGTAGCGGATACAGATGGCTCGGACGTAGTAGTCTCGGCTCCTGCTATTAGTATTACCAAATCTGCACCTGATGGTACAGATACACAGGAGGTTGGCCTGAACGGAACGGCAAGTTTTGAAATTGTAGTTACCAATACCGGAACAGTAGATTTGCAAAACATTGTGGTAAGTGATCCGAATGCGATTGCTTGTAACAATGTGATTCCATATTTATTGGTCGGGCAATCGACTTCCTACTCTTGTAGTGAGTTGAATGTTATAAATGGATTCCTGAATACGGTTGTGGTAACAGCCGATCCTGTCGGTGGTGGTGATCCAGTTACGGATACTGATGATTCCGATGTCCTTTTATTGGCACCTTCTATTACCGTTGACAAGAGAGCTGTTGATGGTACGGATAGCCAAACCGTCAACCCAGATGGAACCGCTACTTTTGAAATTATCATTACCAACTCCGGGAATATTAACCTAGAAAACTTAGTGGTAACTGACCCATTATCTCCAAGCTGTGATACGACTATCCCAACACTGAATACCGGAGAAACGGTTACTTATGTTTGCTTTATTGAGAACGTTACTGCTGGCTTTATTAACACGATTGAAGTCACCGCAGATTTGGTCGGTTTCGATGCTCAAATTACCGGAACGGATGACACCGAAGTCATCTTGAATACGCCTGCCCTCACCATTGAAAAAACAGCCGCAGATGGAACCGATAGCCAGTTGGTTAACCCAAATGGAACGGCAACTTTTAACATTACGGTTACAAATTCAGGTGATGTGGCTTTGGAGAATATCATCGTGACTGATCCGAATAGCCCTACTTGTGATGTAGCTATTGCTTTACTTCCGCCGGGGGCGAGTACTTTTTATACTTGTACACAAAGTAATGTTTTGAGCAGCTTTGTAAACGTTGTCAATGTAACGGCAGACCCTGTCGGTGGTGGAACCCCGGTCTCCACTTCAGATGATACGGATGTTATCGTCACCAACCCGGCAATCTCCGTTGTGAAGGCTGCCGCAAATGGAAGCGATACCCAACTAATCAATCCAAATGGAACGGCAAGCTTTAACATTACCGTCAGCAATACCGGAGATGTTGCCCTTGAAAATATACTTGTTTCCGATCCGCTCGCTCCATCTTGTGATAATGTGATTCCATTGTTAAATGTCGGTGAGAGTTTTATCTATACCTGTACGTTGGATAATGTTACCGCTGATTTTATCAATATTATTGATGCTACAGCTGACCCTGTTGGTGGTGGTGACCCAGTTGGCGATACAGATGATACTGAAGTCGTGTTGACGAATCCGGGCATCGCCATCATCAAGACAGCTTTGGATGCAACCGATTTAGAATTGGTGAATCCTGGCGGAACGGCAACTTTTGAAATCACCGTGATCAATACTGGCGATACGGACTTGTTTAACGTCACCGTTTCCGATCCACTTTCGCCCGGTTGTGATAATAATCTAGGAGGAATTTTGGTCGGGCAATCTGTAAGTTATACCTGTACGGAAAATAACGTCACTGGAGATTATACCAATAGTGCTGTAGCAACGGGTGATCCTGTCGGGGGTAGTGGTGGCGATCCGGTAACGTCTACGGATAACAGTAATGTTACCATTAGCAATCCTTCTATCAATATTACCAAGACAGCACTTGATGGTACAAATCTACAATTCGTGAATCCAAACGGAACGGCAAGTTTTGAAATTACCGTGACCAATGATGGGGATACCGATTTGGAAAACATTATCATTACAGATCCACTTTCTCCTGATTGTAATATGACCATTGGTAGTTTAGTCGTCGGAGCTTCAGAGGTTTACGTTTGTATGATTAACGGTGTGAATGCTGACTTTATCAATGTTATTGATGCGTCTGCTACACCGGTTGGTGGTGGAACTTCAGTCACGGACTCTGATAATACAACAGTCGTTTTGACGAATCCTGCTATCACAGTCACGAAAACGGCTGTTGACGGAACCGATACGCAGGACGTCAATCCAAATAGCACTGCCACCTTCCAGATTATTGTTACGAATACGGGAGATGTTGACCTTGAAAATGTCGTTATCTCAGATCCCCTTGCACCTAACTGCAACACTACGATTGCGATACTTTCCGTTAACGATTTTCAGGTTTACAATTGTACAGCTGATAACGTAATCAACAGTTTTACAAATACCGTTAATGTAACAGCTGATCCGGTTGGTGGTGGTGATCCAGCAACGGGTATGGATACCTCTGAGGTCATCTTGTCGGCTCCGGGTTTGTCTATTGAAAAAACCGCTCTAGATGGTTCAGAATCTCAAACGGTAAGCCCTGGTGGAACGGCTGAATTTGAAATTACCGTAACGAATACCGGAACGGTTGATTTGGAAAATGTGGTCGTGAGCGATCCAAATTCTCCTTCTTGTGATAGGGTCATTGTTTCCCTGCTTGCCGGAGAGACAACGGTTTATACTTGTATTACAACAAATGTTACAAGCGGATTTTTGAATACGGCTATCGTAACGGGTGATCCGGTTGGCGGTGGTGATCCGGTCACGGATAATGATGACACCAATGTCGCCATTCTGGCACCTTCAATTACCATCGAGAAAAGGGCTACTGACGGGACAGATGCGCAAGAGGTAAACCCGAATGGAACGGCAACCTTTGAAATTATTGTAACCAACTCTGGTAATTCCGATTTGGAAAATGTGGTCGTTTCTGATCCAATGACGCCTACCTGTGATATGGTGATTCCTTCTTTGGTTATCGGCCAAATTATTACCTATACTTGTGATGCGACAAATGTTAACAGTAGTTTTACAAATGTAGCCAACGTAACGGCAGACATAGTAGGCGGCGGTGTACCGGTTTCTTCTACAGATGATACCGAAGTAATTTTGACGATGCCCGGTTTGGTAGTCAATAAAACGGCTGCTGATGGAACGGATAGCCAAAATGTCAATCCGAATGGAACGGCAAGCTTCAACATTACCGTAACCAACTCTGGGAATGTTGCTCTCGAAAATGTGACCATATCTGATCCACTTGCGCCTGCCTGCGATAATATCATCGCATTCCTTCCGGCTGGTGCGACCAGTACTTATACCTGTACATTGGACAATGTCACTGCTGGGTTTATCAATACCGTAAATGTAACGGCTGCTCCTGTCGGAGGTGGTAATCCGGTGATGGTTTCGGATGACACGGAAGTCTTGTTGACCAATCCTGCCATTACGATAAATAAAGAAGCCATTAATGGAACGGATAGTCAAAATGTGAACCCGAATGGTTCGGCAACTTTTGAAATTACCGTGACCAATACCGGAGATGTCGCCCTTGAAAATATCTATATCACCGATCCTACTGTGCCGGATTGCGATCAAATGATTGCGACCTTAAATGTAGGCGATACGTATACCTATACTTGTACGATTTTTAATGTAAATACCAGTTTTACCAATACAGCAAGTGTAACGGCTGATCCTGTAGGCGGTGGTGACCCCGTTAACGATACAGATACCTCAGATGTCGTACTGACGAGTCCTGAACTTACTGTTGTGAAAACTGCCGTTGATGGCACGGATACCCAAAGTATCAATCCGAATTCGACTGCGTTTTTTGAAATTACCGTGACCAACACAGGAAATGTCCATTTGTTTAATGTGGTACTTTCTGATCCACAAGCCCCGGATTGTAATACCAATATCGGTGTGTTGCTTATTGGAGCTTCCATAACAACAACCTGCTCCATAAATAATGTTACGGCAGATTTTACCAATGTTGGAATTGCTACTGGCGATCCGATTGGTGGCGGTGATCCGGTTTCCGGTTCAGACGATACAGAAGTATTGTTAACCAATCCGGGAGTTACCATTTCAAAGACAGCAATAGATGGAACCAATACGCAAGAAATTAATCCCAACAGTACAGCTACATTTGAAATTGTAGTAACCAATAGTGGAGATGTTGATTTGCAAAACATTGTGGTTACAGACCCGCTTTCTCCTAATTGTGATATTGTAATTCCAAGTCTTGCGGTCGGTGCTTCTACAACTTATCTTTGTTCGTTAGATAATGTTACCGCTAACTTTGAAAACATCGCGAATGTGACGGCTGATCCTGTCGGTGGCGGTGATCCTGTAAGCGATTCCAATAGTTCAAATGTTGTCATGACAAATCCGGCCATCTCAATAACCAAAACGGCTGCAAATGGATCAGACTTACAGGTAATTAATCCAGATGGTTCTGCAACCTTTCAGATCATTATTCAAAATACGGGTGATGTACCTTTGGAAAATATCGTCGTTTCTGATCCGCTCTCTCCAGCCTGTGATATGGTCATTGCCAGCCTTGCCGTAGGGGAGTTGACGGCTTACAATTGTGTGCTCAATAACATTACCGCAGACTTTACTAACATTGCTAATATAACTGCCGATCCAGTTGGCGGTGGTGATCCGGTTAGTGATACGGATGCTACAGATGTTGTGGTAACGAATCCTTCTATTGCAATTTTTAAAACGGCTTTAAATGGCTCTGATTCCCAGAATCTCAATCCAGGGGGAACAGCAGCATTCGAAATTACCGTGACCAATGATGGTGATGTGAATTTGCAAAATGTTACGATAAGTGATCCGCTTGCGCCAGATTGTGATGCTTTCTATATCAGCCTCTTGGTTGGCCAAACGGTAAGCTATACTTGCAGCTTGGCAAGCGTTCCTGCTGATTTTATCAATACCGTGATGGTATCCGCAACACCTGCTGGTGGCGGTGGTGCCGTGACAGATTCCGATGACTCAAATGTTGTCCTTTACACACCGGCTGTCACTATTGACAAAAGAGCTTTGGATGGAATGGATTTGCAAAATGTAAACCCGGGTGGTACAGCCAACTTTGAAATCGTGGTGACCAATACCGGAAATGTTGGCCTTGAAAATATCGTGGTTAGTGATCCTGTTGCGCCAGGTTGTGATAATGTAATTCCGGTGTTGAATATCGGGGAAGCTTTTACTTATACTTGTACCCTAGATAACATCAATGCAGATTTTACCAATACGGCCGACGTGACGGCTGATCCTATCGGTGGCGGTTTCCCAGTAAGTAACACCGATGATACCGATGTAGTACTAACGATGCCTGCTGTTTCGATTGCCAAAACGGCTGCTGATGGGACGGAAACAGAACTAATAAATCCGAATGGAACAGCAACATTTAACATTACGGTTACGAATTCTGGAGACACCGATTTGGAAAATATTGTAGTGAGCGATCCTTTGGCTCCTAATTGTGATAATATCATTGCTTTCCTCGCTGTTGGAGAAAGTACAACCTATACTTGTACCCTTGATAACGTCACGGCAAACTTTACGAATACGGCAAATGTCACGGGAGATCCTGTCGGTGGTGGAACGCCAGTAAATGCCTCGGATGATGTAAATGTTGTATTGACCAATCCGGCAATTGCAATTACCAAAACAGCATCGGATGCCAGCGATACCCAAGCCGTAAACCCGAATGCAACGGCTACGTTTACAATTTCCGTCATGAATACCGGAGATGTAGATTTGGTGAATGTAATGGTTTCAGACCCACAAGCACCAGATTGTGACTATCTTGTTGGAACATTGACTGTCGGGGCGACATTTTCTTACAATTGTACCTTGTCCAATGTGCTGGCAAACTTCACCAATACGGCAAATGTAACGGCTGATCCTGCAGGCCCAAGTGGCGGTGATCCCGTAACGGGAACCGATGATACCGATGTAACCTTGACAAATCCGGCAGTGACGATTGTGAAAACAGCACTCGACGGAACGGATACCCAATTGGTCAATCCGAATGGAACGGCAAGCTTCGAGATTACCGTGACCAATAGCGGAGATGTTGACCTGTTTGATATTGCGGTGTCTGATCCTTCTTCTCCGGATTGTGATACAACGGGCGTTAGCCTTTTGGTTGGAGAATCGTTCACCTATACTTGTTTGATAAATAATGTATTGGCTGATTTTACCAATATTGGAAATGTAACGGCTTATCCTGTCGGCGGTGGTGATCCGGTTTTTGATACCGATGATACCAACATTGTGTTGACAAGTCCTTCCGTCGCTGTTGAAAAATCTGCTTCGACTGGTGCGGATACCCAGTTGATTAATCCAGATGGAACGGCTTTCTTTGAAGTAACCATTACCAATACTGGAGATGTTGATTTGGAAAATATCGTCGTTTCCGATCCGGCTACCCAAGATTGTGATAATGTCATTCCAAGTCTTGCTGTTGGAGCTTCAACGACTTATAGTTGTATGCTGAATAACGTCACCGGTGCTTTCATCAATGTGGCAAATGTTACGGCCAATCCTGTTGGTGGTGGGGATCCGGTACTTGCTACAGATGACACGGAAATATTGTTGACCAATCCTGGTATTCAAATCGTGAAAGCAGCACTCGACGGTACCGATACCCAGGCGGTAAGTCCGGGTGGTACGGCAACATTTGAAATTACCGTGACCAATACTGGTGATGTAGATTTAGAAAATATTGCTGTAAGTGACTTGAATTCTCCGGTTTGTAATAACAATATTCTTGCATTAGCGGTTGGAGAATCCTTTGTGTATACTTGTGATTTTAATACTGTAACAACTGGTTTTATGAACAACGCTATTGTAACGGCCGATCCAGTTGGTGGCGGTGGTGTTGTAACGGATAATGACTTTTCCGAAGTTACTCTACTTGCTCCTGCTGTGGTAATAGATAAAAATGCTGCAAATGGAACCAATACCCAGCATGTAAATATGGGCGGAACGGCTGGTTTTGAAATTACCGTGACCAATACCGGAGATGTTGCACTAGAGAATGTTGCCGTAAGCGATCCGCAGTTGCCTGATTGTGATACCGTAATTGCTGTGTTGAATATTGGCGAATCTGTTTCTTATAATTGTGAGCAATTAGACGTGCAGGGGGCATTTATCAATACAGCATCCGTAACGGCTGATCCAGTTGGTGGAGGAAACCCTGTAGGAGATATAGACAATACCAATGTTTTATTGAATATGCCTGAAATTACGGTGGAAAAAACCGCTACGGATGGCAACGAAATTCAATTGGTCAATCCGAATGGAACGGCATACTTTAACATTATGATTACGAACTCTGGTGATGTAGACTTGGTGAATATTGTTCTTACTGATCCCCTATCGCCAGACTGTGATATGGTTATTGCTAGTTTGGTCATCGGGGAAGTATTTACCTATACGTGTAGCATAGATAATGTAACGGCGAATTTTGTGAATACCGTTAATGTTGTTGCTGACCCAGTCGGTGGTGGTGACCCAGTAGGGGATAGTGATAATGCACATGTGCTCTTGACCAACCCTGCAATTTCGATAACTAAAACGGCGGGTGATGGAACCGATACCCAGTTGGTAAATCCAAACAGTACTGCAGATTTCATCATTACCGTGACCAATACGGGTGATGTAGACTTAGAGAATGTAATCATCAGTGATCCTCAATCTACCAGTTGTGATGATATTGCTTTGTCGTTGTTAATTGGGGAAAGCATCTCTTACAATTGTTCATTGGATGGTGTGTTAGCTGATTTTATCAATGTGGCAAATGTTACTGCCGATCCAGTCGGCGGTGGTGATCCAGTTACGGCAGTTGATGATACGGAAGTTTTATTGACACATCCGGAAATTACGATTGTGAAAACAGCCGCGAATGGAAGTGACAACCAGTTGGTCAATCCAAATGGTACCGCAACTTTTGAAATCACGGTTATCAATACCGGAGATGTTGATCTGGAAAATATTGTCATTACTGACCCCGCTTCTCCGGATTGTGCACAGACTTATGCAACTTTGGCGGTTGGTGCATCGCAAGTTTACACCTGTACCATTGATAATGTATTGGCAGATTTTGTGAATGTAGTTGATGTAACTGCCGACCCTGTTGGTGGCGGAGATCCCGTTGCAAACACGGATAGTTCAAACACCATGCTTACGAGTCCTGCTATTGCTATTAGCAAGACAGCACTAGATGGGACGGATACCCAATTGATTAATCCTGACGGTACGGCAGTATTTGAAATTACTGTTACCAATACGGGGGATGCTAATCTTGAAAATGTAGTCATTACCGACCCGCTTGCCCCTGATTGCGATACGGTATTGGTGAGCTTATCTATTGGTGCATCAAGAACGTATATCTGTATATTAGATAATGTTCCGGCTAACTTCACCAACGTCATCAATACGACTGCTGATCCTGTTGGCGGTGGTGATTCCGTTTCTGCCACTGATGATACCGATGTTGTGCTGACCAATCCTGCCATTGAAATCATAAAAACGGCATTGGACGGAACGGATACCCAGGCAGTAAGTCCGGGCGCTACCGCAACTTTTGAAATTACGGTGATCAATACTGGGGATGTTGGCCTTGAAAATATTGTGGTAACGGATAGCAATACTCCGAGTTGTAATAACAATATTAATACGTTAGCTGTTGGAGAGGTGGTTACCTATACTTGTAACATTAGCAATGTGCTGGCAGGTTTTATAAATACCGCGACCGTGACAGCCGATCCTGCCGGAGGTGGAACTCCTGTTGGGAATAATGATACTTCCGAAGTTACCATGCTTTCGCCTGCAATCGCGATTGTGAAAAATGCAGTAGATGGAACCAATACACAAAATGTAAATCCGAACGGTACCGCAACCTTTGAAATCTCCGTAACCAACACTGGAGATGTGGCATTGGAAAATATTATCGTAGATGATCCTGCATTGCCAAATTGTAACCAGATAATTGGTTCCTTGGCTATTGGGGAAACGTTTACCTACACTTGTAATCAACTGAATGTTCAATCGGGTTATACCAATACTGCGACAGTAACGGCTAGTCCTGTAGGTGGCGGTATTCCGGTTGATAATATGGACACCTCCGATGTGGTCTTGACGAATCCTAGCATCACGGTAGCCAAAACCGCAGCCGATGGAACCGATACCCAATTGGTCAATCCAAACGGAACGGCTTATTTTAACATTGTAGTTACAAATGATGGAGATGTAGCTTTGGAGAATATTGTTTTAGATGATCCGCTTACGGCTGGTTGTAATACTACGATTTCTTTATTGGCGGTTGGTGAAACATTCTCCTATACTTGTTCGCTTGATAATGTTCTTGCTGATTTTACTAACATCGTAAATGTAACGGCCGATCCTGTCGGTGGTGGTGATCCGATAAATAATTCAGATGCAACAGATGTTGTCCTGACCATGCCGGGAATTGCTATTGCCAAAACGGCCTTTGATGGAACCGATAGCCAATTGGTGAATCCAAATGGAACGGCTTATTTTAACATTATGGTTACAAATACTGGAGATGCCGATTTAGAAAATATCATTGTAAGCGATCCGCAATCTCCTGGATGTGATAATGTTATCGCGAGCTTAGCGGTAGGAGAATCCACGACCTATACTTGTTCCTTGGATAATGTCTTGGCAGATTTTACGAATGTTGCCAATGTGACTGCCGATCCTGTTGGCGGTGGTGATCCAGTTGCCGCAACGGACGATACGGATGTCTTGTTGACTAACCCAGCCATTACCATTTCAAAAATAGCCATTGATGGAACCGATACCCAATTGGTCAATCCAAACGGTACTGCAACCTTTGAAATTACTGTGACCAATACCGGAGATGTTGATTTTGAAAACATAGTCGTTTCTGATCCAGCTTCCCCAGATTGTGACCGAACATTTGCAACCCTAGCTGTTGGAGCTTCTGAGGTGTACACCTGTACAATGGCTAATGTGACTTCCGGTTTTGTTAATGTTGTAGATGTAACGGCTGACCCTGTTGGTGGCGGTGATCCGGTCGGAAATACAGATAACTCTACCGTAATTCTATCGGCACCTTCTATCGAGGTTGTCAAAACTGCACCAGATGGAACAGATATGCAGTTGGTTAACCCTGATGGTACAGCAATATTTGAAATTACCGTGATTAATACAGGTATCGTTGATCTAGAGAATGTAGTTGTCTCTGATCCTACTGTCTCAAGTTGTGATACGGTATTGGTGAGTTTACCCGTTGGTACTTCAACAACTTATGTTTGTACTTTTGAAAATGTGAATGCAGGTTTTACCAACACCATTGGTGCAATTGCCGATCCTGTCGGTGGCGGTGATCCAGTTAATTCTGCGGATAGTACAGATGTTATCTTGACTACTCCAGGAATTGATATTGTGAAAACGGCTGCGGATGGATCAGATATGCAATGGGTAAGCCCAGGCGGAACAGCATCTTTTGAGATTACCGTGATCAATACCGGAGACGTTGACTTGGAGAATGTTACCGTTATGGATTTTAATACCCCAGATTGTGATAACATTATTCCTGTATTGGCTGTCGGGGCTAGTTTTACATACACTTGTAGTATTGATAATGTAATGAATGGTTTTAGAAACGATGCTATCGTAGTTGCCGATCCTGTTGGTGGTGGTGCTTCTATTTATGAAAATGATTCCTCTGATATTTCATTGCTTTCTCCTGGAGTTGCCATTACTAAAAATGCAGCCAATGGGACAAATACGCAAAGTGTAAATCCGGGCGCTCCTGCTACTTTTGAAATTACGGTTAACAATACCGGGAATGTTGACTTGGAAAATGTCGTTGTGAGCGATCCGGCATTAGCGGCTTGTGATACGATATTGACACTGCTTGCTATCGGGGAAACGGTTACTTACAGTTGTACCCAACTGAATGTACTGAACGATTTTACGAATGTTGCCAATATAACTGCCGATCCTGTCGGTGGTGGTACGCCCGTCACGGATAGTGATGATGCCGATGTTGTGGTGAATGCACCTGAAATTTTGGTAGTGAAAACAGCGATTAATGGCAGCAATATACAAACGGTCAATCCAAATGGTATCGCTTATTTTAACATTAGAGTTACAAATACCGGAAGTGTCGATCTAGAGAATGTTGTCGTCAGCGATCCACTTACACCTGCTTGTGATACCATACTTGCAATTTTACCCGTAGGGCAAACAGTCTTCTATAGTTGTACCCTTGGTAATGTCACGACTCCTTTTACCAATGTTGCCAATGCAACTGCCGATCCTGTTGGTGGCGGAAATCCTGTAACAGCTACAGATAATACAGATGTATTGTTATCCAATCCGGGAATCGCCATCACGAAAACAGCTTTGGATGGAACAGATAACCAGTTGGTGAATCCTGACGGTACGGCTTATTTTGAAATCACAGTAACGAATACCGGAGATGTCGGCTTGCTCAGCGTCACGGTTAGTGATCCACAATCACCCGGATGCGATAATATTGTTGGAAATCTAGCGGTAGGAGAGAGTTTTACCTATACTTGTTCGATAGATAATATTTCCGCTGATTTTATCAATACCGCAAATGTCACTGCCGATCCTGCTGGTGGTGGTGATCCCGTGACAGCAACAGACGATACGCAAGTTTCGGTTTCTAATCCATCAATTTTCGTTTCCAAAGCGGCATTGGATAATACCGATATGCAGTTGGTGAATCCGAACGGTACGGCCAACTTTGAAATTATAGTAACGAATACCGGAGATGTTGACCTTGAAAATGTTGTCGTTTCCGATCCGGCTTCTCCTCTTTGTGAGCAGTTCTTTGCGGTGTTACCTGTCGGGGCTACGGAAACCTATCTTTGTGCCTTCCCTAATGTAACGGCAGGTTTCGTAAACGTGGCGAATGTAACCGCAGATCCTGTTGGTGGCGGTGGAGCGGTGACCAGTACGGATAATTCAGCTGTAGTGCTTACAGCACCTTCGATCGAAGTGGTCAAAACGACATTAGATGGAACGGATTCCCAATTGGTCAATCCTGATGGTACCGCAACTTTTGAAATCACGGTCATCAACACCGGTGTTGTAGACCTTGAAAATATTATCGTATCCGATCCTGCTGTCCCTGCTTGTAATGCCACTTTTGCAAGCTTGGCCGTTGGTGCATCGGAAACATACATTTGTACCCTAGATAATGTAACGGCAAGTTTTACCAATATTGCCAACGTAACGGCCGATCCTGTCGGTGGTGGAGATCCGGTAACAGATGTGGATGATACCGAAGTAATTTTGAGTATGCCCGGAATTGAAATCGTGAAAGCAGCATTGGATGGAACAGATTCGCAAGGTGTAAGTCCTGGCGGAATGGTCGGTTTTGAAATTACAGTTACGAATACTGGAAGTATTGATTTAGAAAATATTCTGGTAAGTGACTTGAATACACCAGATTGTGATAACAGTATACCTGCATTAGCTGTCGGAGAATCTTTTACCTATATTTGTATGATGGATAATGTGGGAACTGCTTTTACCAATACGGCTGTCGTAACGGCTGATCCTGTAGGTGGTGGTGCTCCGGTTTCGGATGATGACACTTCTGATGTTTTCATGCTCACACCAGATATTCTTATTGTGAAAAGTTCAAAAAATGGGAATGATTCCCAAAATGTGAATCCCGGTGGTACCGCAACTTTTGAAATAGCTGTTACCAATAATGGAAATGTTGACCTCGAAAATGTAGTAATTAATGATCCAACCTTAACGGCTTGTGATACGACAATTGCCTTGTTGCCAATAGGGGAAACCGTGATTTATACCTGTGATAAGGAGAATGTGACCGAGAGTTTCACCAATACCGCATTTGTCGCAGCATCGCCTGTTGGTGGTGGGATATCTGTCGGTGGTGGTTCTCCGATTGGAGGAAATGATGCAACCAATGTTGTCATTAATGTGCCTTCCATTGATGTGGTGAAATCTGCCCTCGATGGTTCGGATTCTCAGTTTGTTAATCCTAATGGAACAGCATCTTTCAGCATTACAGTTATAAATACAGGAGATATTGACGTGGAAAACGTCGTTATTACAGATCCGCTCGCGCCAAATTGTGATACCACATTGCCAGCTTTGGCGATTGGAGAAAGCTTCACCTATACTTGTCAGGTGAACAATGTATCTGCTAATTTCATCAACACCGTGAATGTAACTGCTGACCCCGTCGGCGGTGGTAACCCAGTAGCGGCAACGGATGATACGGAAGTTTTACTCTCCATGCCAAACATTGCTATTACAAAAACAGCAATAGACGGAACTGATAGCCAATTGGTGAATCCAAATGGAACGGCATTCTTTGAGATTAGTGTAAGCAATACAGGTGGTGTTGCATTGCAAAATGTAGTGGTGAGTGATCCACAATCTATAGGGTGTGACAACATTGTTGGGGATTTGGCTGTTGGGCAAACAGTTACTTATACTTGTTCTCAACCAAATGTCCTCGCTGATTTTATCAATACAGCATCTGTGACGGCTGACCCTGTTGGCGGTGGTGATCCAATTGGTGCAGTAGATGATACCGAGGTTATCTTGACCAATCCTGCTGTCTCTGTTACTAAGACGGCACTAGATGGTACGGATAGCCAATTCGTCAACCCGAATGGTGCTGCATTTTTTGAAATTACGGTTACGAATACGGGTGATGTAGCTTTGCAAAATATTACCGTCTCTGATCCGCTTAGTCCATCATGTGATGCCTTTTTGGCGAACCTTGCCGTAGGAGCCTCTCATGTGTATACTTGTTCGTTAGATAATGTCAATGCTGATTTTGTCAATGTCGCGGAGGTGTCTGCGGAGCCACTAGGCGGTGGAGAACCTGTTGTGGATACGGATGATACCAATGTGGTGTTGGGTAGCCCCGCGATAGCGATAGCGAAGACTTCCGGTAGTGGAGGCGATATGCAGGTGGTGAATCCAGATGGTATTGCAACCTTTACTATTACCATTACCAATACGGGTGATGTTGCCCTAGAAAATATAGTCGTATCCGATGCTGCTTCTCCTAGTTGTAACACAACAATTGCGAGCCTTGCCGTTGGGGAGGCGCATACTTATACCTGTACCCAAGATAATGTGCAGGCAGATTTTACCAATGTTGCCAATGTGACGGCTGATCCCGTCGGTGGTGGTGATCCGGTACAAGGAACAGATAGCACAGATGTGGAATTAACCAGTCCTGCCATTGATATTGTAAAAACAGCCTTGGATGGCTCGGATACGCAGTTTGTCAATCCAGGTGGAACGGCTTATTTTGAAATTGCCGTAACCAATGTCGGCAATGTTATCTTAGAAAATATCATAGTGTCGGATATCAATACGGTCGGTTGTGATAACACTATTGCTACTTTAGCCGCAGGAGCATCCTTTACCTATGTTTGTAGCCTAGATAATGTTGAGGCAGGCTTTACCAACACTGCAATAGTTGATGCAGAGCCTGTTGGCGGTGGTGCTACGGTTTCTGATAATGATACGGCTGATGTGGTCTTGCTTGCGCCTGCCGTTGCCATTGATAAGCATGCTTCGAATGGTACGAACAGCCAAATTGTAAGCCCGGGTGGAATGGCAGCTTTTGAAATTAATGTGACAAATACTGGAAATGTAGACCTAGAGAATGTGGTGGTAAGCGATCCGACATTGCCTGCTTGTGATAGCGTGATTGCATTGTTGCAAATAGGGGAGATTGTGACCTATAGTTGTGCCGTCTCGAATGTTACTGCTGCTTTTGTGAATACGGCAAATGTTACGGCAAGTCCTGTCGGTGGTGGAAATCCAGTGGGTGATACGGATGATGCTGAAGTGTTCTTGAATGTGCCAGATATTACGATTGTAAAATCTGCCTTGGATGGCTCCGATGCCCAAAGCATTAATCCGAATAGTACTGCAAGCTTTAATATCACGGTTACCAATTCAGGTGGTTTTGATTTGGAGAATATTATCGTCAATGATCCATTGTCGCCTGCTTGTAACATGACAATTGCAACATTAGCTGTTGGAGAAACATTCAGCTATGTTTGTACCATTGATAATGTGACCAGTGATTTTATAAATGTCGCCTCTGTAACGGCTGATCCTACTGACGGTGGATTGCCGGTAAGTGATACAGATGATTCAGAGGTACTTATAACCAGCCCAAGTGTATCCATTTCAAAAACAGCAATTGATGGAACAGAAGGGCAGTTGGTTAACCCTGGCGGAACGGCAACATTTGAAATTGTAGTGTCGAATACTGGAGATGTAGATTTAGTTGATGTTGTGGTGTCCGATCCATTATCTCCAAATTGTGATCAGACGATTGATCTACTCTCAGTTGGAGAAAGCATAACTTATACTTGTACGATAGATAATGTGGATGCAGATTTTACGAATGTCGTTGATGTTTTCGCTTACCCGGCAGGAGAACACGATGGTTCAGTGATTTTCGATACTGATGACACGGAAGTTACTGTAACGAACCCAGGGATTGTTATTTCCAAACAAGCACTTGATGGCACAGATAGTCAGGTTGCCAACCCAAATGGATCAGCTGCTTTTGAAATTACGGTAACGAATACTGGAGATGTTGACCTAGAAAACATTGTTATAGATGATCCACTTACGTCAAATTGCAACAATATAATCGCAAGTCTTGCCGTAGGGCAAACCGAAGTGTATACTTGTGCGTTGGATCAGGTTGCTACAGCATTTACGAATGTTGCCAGCGTAACCGCAACACCTGTAGGCGGTGGCGATCCGGTTAACAATACTGATAACACGATTGTTGCTTTGTCAAATCCATCCGTGTCGATTACTAAAACGGCAGCGGACGGAACGGATTCCCAGCAAATTAATCCTGGGCAAACAGCAGCATTTGAGATTGTAGTCGTCAATGATGGTGATGTAGACTTGACTGATATTGTCATCTCCGATCCGCTATCTCCTAATTGTGATATTACGCTTCCTTTTATGGCCGTAGGAGAATCATTGACTTATACTTGCGAGATTGCGAATGTTACAGATGCCTTTATCAATGTTGCCGATGTTGTTGCTACTCCATTAGGTGGTGGCGATTCCGTAACGGCAACCGATGATACCGAAGTAAACTTAAATGCACCACAAATCAGCATCGTCAAAACAGGATTTGGTGGAGCAAGCCCATATTACATTGTTCCTGATGCTACCGCAACTTTTGAAATTACCGTGACCAATATCGGAAATACAGACTTGGCCAATATTATGGTAGATGATCCTTCAACACCGGTGTGTAATACCACGATTCCATTTTTGGCTGTTGGAGCATCTTATACCTATACTTGTGAAATCGCAAACGTGGTAGAAAGCTTCGTGAATACAGCTTCCGCAACAGCTTTTCCTGTCGGCGGTGGCGGCGCAGTGGCGGCTTCGGTAGATGATAGCGACTCCGTTGCTGTTGAGGTCTCTTGTCCGGATGATGCTTTGGTTTGTAATGATTTGGTACACATTTCATTGGATGAAAGCTGCGAGGCAGTTATCGTACCAAGTATGATTTTAGAGCAGGATGTTAGTTACGATCATTTTTATGATGTAGTCCTTTCTGATCAAGATGGCAATATCATTGGCAATACCATAACGGCAGAATATGTTGGCCAAACACTGATGGTGATGGTGGTAAACAATTGCAATGAAAATGGTAACTCTTGTTGGGGGAACATTCTCGTAGAAGATAAACTTGCTCCTGAAATACTTTGCCCAGATGATCCTACATTGGATTTTATTTGTACAGATTTGGAGCACCTTTATACTCCTGATGTAACGGAGCTTCCAGCAGGAGATACTTTGGTTACAGGAAATCCGATCATCACAGAAAATTGTAGTATTACACTTACAACTTACGAGGATAACCTGATCGAAGGAGATATGTGTTCCGATGATTTGATAATCAGAACATTTACGACGGTAGATGGATATGGAAATACGGCGTCCTGTACGCAGCAAATTACAGTAGGAAGGCCGAGTTTGTCGGATGTAAGCACTCCGGAAAGCTTTACCGTAAACTGCAATGATGTAACGGATGTAGATCCACAGTCCTTATATGATTTGGGGTATGATGGTTTACCAATAGCGACAACTTTCTTCGGTGAGGTGCCGGTGAGCCAGAGTTACTGTAATATTGGAGTGTCCTTCTACGATGCGCAGCCTGTTGATATATGTGGGGGTAGTTATAAAATTATCAGAAACTGGACTTTGTTTGATTGGTGTACGGCAGCGAGTATCACTGTTGCACAAATTATCAAAGTGGAAGATACCGATGGGCCAACCTTTACTTGCCCAGTTTACGAGGATGTGAATGCCATTACGACTCAGGGTGTTTGTCATGAAGATGTGTTGTTATTGCCAATGGAAAATTTCAATGATAATTGCTCCGAGACCGGAAGTGCTGCTATTGAAATTACCCTCCAAGATGGCACGGTGCAACAGCACCAAGCGGGAGATGTCGTTACCCTTGAAGCAGGCGTGTATACCTTAACGTATTATGCGAGCGATGCCTGTGATAACGAAGCGATACCGTGTACAACTACGGTGGCCGTCATTGACGGAACCCCTCCTGTTGCCGTTTGTGATGCCAATACGGCGGTATCTGTTGGAGTGGATGGCTCCGCTTATGTTTGTACGGAGACTTTCGATGATGGTAGTTATGACAACTGTAGTGACATTGTTGTGAAGGTGAAGCGTATGGATGCTTCTACAGGAACAGACTTTACGGATTGTGTTGAATTTACTTGTACTGATGTCGGAAATGAAGTGATGGTCAGGATGCGAGTTTATGATATCATTCCTGCCGACGGTTTCGATGATGATGATGATGGCCGTTTCAACGAATGTATGGTAACCGTAATTGTCTCGGATAAACTTGATCCGGAGCTGGTTTGCCCTGCCGATAAAACCATCGAATGTCAGGGAGACTTTAGTACAATAGCAGAATTATCGGATAACCCGAATGATGGAGCCGCGACCTTCTTCAATGGCACTCTCGTAGGATATTATGCTGGGGCAACAGATAATTGTAACGCCACCGTAACAGTAACGGATAGTGTCGATGTTGACAACTGTGGCGTAGGAACCGTAATCCGTACTTGGGTTGCGCAGGACGACGGTGGCCGCAGCGTTTCCTGCCAGCAAACCATTTCCTTGATAAATGATAGCCCGTTCGATGCGGCTGATATCGGTTGGCCACAAAACCACTATGTCGATTGTGGTGCAGGCCTTGGAATAGAGCCAGAGGATTTTCCTGTAGGTTACAACGTGCCCCAGATTACTGAGGATGCTTGCGACCTAATCGCCGTGACTTATGAAGATACCTTTCTTGAGTTTTCGGAAGAATCTTGTTATAAAATACTGCGAAAATGGACGGTCGTGGATTGGTGCCAGTTCAAAGATCATGGAGATGTGAATTACGATGAGGGATATTGGGAGTTTACACAAATTATCTTTGTAACGGATGATGCTGCGCCGGTGATTACTGCTTCTTGTGAGATGGTAGAGTTTTGTAGCTTCGAAATAGATTGTGGTGCAGCTCCGGCTGAATTGATCCTGACTGCGGAAGATGCTTGTGCAACGAACTTGAACTATAGCTACAGTATTGATGCTTTCAATGATGGTGTTGTAGATAATGGCTCCGCTTTCAATGGAAATACCAACGATGCCAGTGGCAATTATCCACTAGGGATACACCGTATCTACTGGTCGGTTGAAGATGGTTGTGGCAATATTTCGACTTGCGATTATTTATTCCGAATAGTAGATTGTAAGCAACCTACTCCGGTATTGCTAAACGGCTTATCCACGACCATTATGCCAACAGGAGGAACGGTTGATCTGGATGCTACAGCTTTTGACGCGCCGAATTCTGGTAGTTTTGATAATTGTACAGCTAGCGAAGACCTACTTTTCTTTATCAGAATTGTTACGCCAGATAATACACCCGTGGAAACAATTGAAGATATATATGCATTAGGAACTACGGTATCTTTTGATTGTTCCAATTATGGATTTGTAGAGGTGGAGATTTATGTCGTGGATGAGGCGGGTAATTGGGAGTCTGGCATTACTCTAATAGAAGTGCAAGATCCAAATGGCGTCTGTACGGAAGCACCAGAGTTGGCAGATTTGATGGGCGATATTTATACCGAAAATGATGATATGGTGTCGGGCGTATCTGTTGCTGTTGGCAATACATCGGTAGAGATTCCGGGTATGATGACGGGGATTGATGGCCATTATGGATTCCAAGTTCCAATGGAGGAGAACTATGTTGTCGTGCCGGAAAAAGATGATGATCCACTGAATGGTGTAACCACTTTCGATTTGGTACTCATCAGTAAACACGTTCTTGGAGTTGCATTGTTGGATTCTCCATATAAAATTATTGCGGCAGATGCCAACCGCTCCAATTCGATTACGACATTTGACCTTGTGCAAATCCGGAGGTTGATCCTGAGTATTGATGAAACTTTCCCGAACAATACTTCCTGGCGCTTTGTGGATGCAGACTTTGTTTTCCCTGATCCAACCAATCCATTCTTGACGGTGTTCCCAGAGGTCATCACGATCAATGATATGATTGATAATTCTATTGCTAATGATTTCATCGGGGTTAAGATCGGCGATGTCAATGGAAATGCTGTCCCAGGATTCTTGGGCAGTATAGAGGCAAGGGAGTTTGAGCATGAATTATTGTTTGAAGTAGGGGAGCAAAACCTCGTTGCCGGAGAAAGTTATGCAGTAGACTTTACAGCAAAAGAGTTCACGGATATACTAGGCTATCAGTTCACCTTGAATTTTGATAAGGAGGCTCTTTCCTTCGTGGATTTGGAAACTGGAGAGCTGGACGGTCTTGCAGCAACGAATTTTGGTTTGGCCTTATTGGAGGAAGGTGCGATTACAGCAAGTTGGAATCATATTGCAGGAAAAACCATGAAAGATGGCCGGAATTTATTCCGCCTCCATTTTAAAGCCTTGAAAGATGGCCTGCTCAGTGAATGGATGCATGTTGATTCTAGGTTTACGGACGCTGAGGCTTATAATAAGGTGGAGGAACTGGGCGTGGCCTTACAATTTGTAGATACAGACAGGGCCACGATTGCTACAGCACCATTTGAATTATATCAAAACATCCCTAATCCTTTTGATGCAGCAACCATTGTCGGTTTCCACCTACCGGAAGCCTCCTCTGGAGAATTGAGGATTTTTGATATACAAGGAAACTTAGTAAGAATCATCGCTGGAGATTTTGCCAAAGGGCATAATGAATTGAAGATTGACAGGAACGAACTCCCGGAAAGTGGTATGTTGTTTTACCAGTTAAGGACAAAATCCTATACCGCTACAAAAATGATGATTCTAATAGATTGATTTTTCAGTTTTAATTTAAATCGAGATAGTTTGCTACTTTTATGGAACCCTTCTCCTGTAACAGGAGGAGGGTTTTTTACTTTTATTTCAGGTTTTGAAATCTCTATAAATGTAATTTTATCCCATAATTTGTTGGGAACGTTGAAATTTTCCATAATATGTTACATAATTGTGTAATATATATATTATTGTTATACATCGTGGTATAAATCTTGCTTGAAATTTATGTATTTATAATGTTAAAGTTTTGCTTTTTTTTGTTAAAAATGGCTTGGAAATTTGTTGTTACGAATATTTTTTTCGTATCTTGCAGTACCATAATAATAATCAGAGAACCATAGTCCCACTTGTATTATTGCTGTTATAACATTAAAATACGTCTTATCTTCTAAATAAGATTGGTTCAGGCAGTGTCGGTTTTTTAGAAAATAACAAGCTTAATACATGTTTTTTGCCTTAAATTTAAAATTTTAATAACTACTCCCTTTCAAAACCGTGCTTTATAAGCATTCTTTATTCTCCCTTAAGTCAATATTGTATGTGTGAATTATTTATGTTGTTTAAATAATTTGTAAATATTGTTTGCCATTGTTTTTGTGTGAATGATCTTGTTGTTGTTCGTGCAGAAACAAGGTGCTAACTGTATTCATTTATGATGCTTTATCGAGTGTCATGAAGAGTAATTGTATTGTTAAAAATGAAACGTAGAAACATAAGAAATTGTCGATTACCTTTTTTAGCGGTAATGACGAAAGAGTGTGAATAGAAGTTTTTTAATTTGTTACAGGGATGATCGCGTTGAAGATAGAATGCAGTACGAAGTATCGTCAAAGCTTTCACGAAATCCGATTGGCATGGTAGCTTAAGCAACTACTATAAAGATTTTATCTGAAGATTTAAACGGGCAGAGCTGGTTTTTTTAAGACGTTCTTTTTTTTGCTTGTAATGCCTATTTAAAATTGGATGACGGTTTTCAGAGTTTTGATTTCGTTGATGCCTTCTGTCTTCTGCGATCATCATTTTTTTGTGACAATGTTGATTCCTTAGGGGGAGCCTAACCCCCATTGAGGGTAACATTTCACTTATTTACAAATAAATTTTTTGTTGATAATATTTTTTTTGTATCTTGCCAATGTATTAATGGTAATTTACTGAGCAGTAATTATCAATGTATGTATTAAATAAAGTTATTGGAGAAAATTAGAAGAAAAATTGTAACCTAACCTGAATGGAGCAGTATTCGGGTAACATAAAGTTTTCATAAAATAGCTATGTAATACATCTTTAATACTATTCTTAACTTTTATTTTTTAACGTTCACTGTGCTACAGTGATGTGGCCTTGCTATTCAATTTTGCAGTGTTATCCAAATGCGTCAATCAAGATGCTGTAATTTGGACTGCTGTTATATTTATTGAATTAGTTTTGGATGCTCTAATATAAGATTCATCCGCACAGCTTTGCGTTATATTTTTATCTCGTAATATGTCAGTTCATATTGTGAGATGTGTTTGTATTGTTATTTTAATGTTTTGATACACAATATGCAAGAAGGATATTGTAGTACTCAGAATGACCTGTCTGGTTGTCGTAAGGCAGATGGGCAGGTTTTTGTTATGCATGTGAGAAAATCTGAAAGAAGATTTTGTTGATGATAACGACAGTAAAAAATATATTAGAAGTGATTGTTTTGTGATGATCGTCCGGAGAAAGAACATACAATAGGTATGGGGCTTGCTGCGAACTCATTTTACTTAAACCACACTTGTGTACGGTTTAATAATTGTGCACAAAAACTTGATGAAGAAATTTAAACAGACAAATCTTTTTTGGAATGTTCTTTTATATTGCCTTTTAAATTTTTCGATAGTTAACCTGTTTGCAGTGGCTTTCTTTCTTCGGCGATCATTATTTTTTGACAATGTGTATTTATACATGTTCCTATGCCAATCGGCGCCCTAGCACGCGCCCTAAAACTAACAGTAAGGCCAATCCTAAACCCGTCACGCCCCACATCATCCAACCAGCATCCTTATACAGGGCAACAGGGCTCCAGCTCGCAGCCTCAATCATCCGTTCCTCTACATCTTCGTAGTGCGCAGGAATATCCGGAATACCATTGTTATTTATATCCGGAAATTGCTGTACATAGCCGAGCAAGGTGCCCCATTCCTTGACTTCCTGAATGCCCGGTTGGTTAGGATCCTTATCCAGCAAAGCATCTTTATCCAAACTTTTAAAAACGTTTCCATTCGCATCTTTCGGCTCAACAGACAGCAATCCACTACTAAGATTTTCGATCAAACCAATATTTTTCAAAACATAAGCATTCGCTCCCAATGCGATCAATTTTGTATCTTTATCCAGTAATTTGTAGCCGGATTTCATGTCACCCAGTTCAATATCAAAAACCCGATCCAATGGAAGTCGGTTCGGATTGTACTTGAATCGAACACCGGATAGAAACGGAAAATAAGCCATGCCTTTTTGAGTATAGGCAAAAGATAAAACTTCCAACACACTTTTCAACTCCTCTGGCGTAACATGTCCAACCGTCAAGGGATAGCCCGGCGAGTCATCAACACTGCCAATTCCGAGCGGCAGTACTCGGAACAAATCCGAAGCCTGCTGTACTCCTTTCTCTCCCTTGATAATCTTATCCCGAACCAATCCCGCTGCCGTCAATGCGACTATGGGCATATCTTCCTTATAATATTGTTGGATGCCCCAACGAACTGCGTCTGCCGTAAAATTCCCCAAATTGCATTTTGTCCAATTGTGGCTATCCAGAATCAGATCAAAATCTGTTTCCACCAAAACATCATCAAATTTCAAATCATATTCTGCAAGCACCAAGCTATCAATAATTTTTTTATAATCCGAAAGCATATTGTTAATATCTGGTGCCGCAACAACGGAATCATCAACCGGAATCAAGGCATAATCCTTCATTTTCATTTCCTTATTTTCTACAACAATTTTCATTACGCCGACATGACTGCACTCCGAACCAGCCTGCACTACGGGTGTGCCATTAATCATAATTGGCTCGGGAATCACCGTATGAGAATGCCCCCCGATAACGAGATCAATTTCAGGAACGGCAGCCGCAATGTCGGTATCTTCTCCATAATAAATCCCGTTTTCATCTTTATGGTGTACCCCACAATGGGACAAGCAAATCACCAGATCCACCTTCCGTTCATTTTTCAAAAAAGCCGCCATCTCCTTCGCACTTTCAATCGGATCGGTAAAACTCGCCGGATGCGCATAAGGAGAAACCTCCGCCGCATCAATGCCCATTAATCCAAAAAAGCCAATGGTTAATCCATTCTTTTCGATGATTCTATACTTTTCAATCGTACCATCTTTATATAATGCTTCCAAGGCATCATCCTCTTTTGCTGTTTTAGAAAACACAATGTTGGATAAAAGCAAGGGAGAAATGGCGCCACCTCTTTTTGCCGCATTGATAATATCCGCCAATCCCTGCGAATGAAAATCAAATTCATGATTCCCAATTCCCACTGCATCATACCCAATCGCCTGCATGATCCGTAACTCCGGACTGGCCGTTGCATACAAGGTTTGAAATAAAGTGCCCATCATAAAATCTCCGCCATCTAAAACGAGTGTCCGCTCCGGCGCAATAGCCCTTTGCTCGCGGATGATGGTTGCCATGCGGGCAATGCCGCCAATGGTTTTGTCATCGTTCAAAGTCAGTGGTGTGAAATCCGCATTGGGAGAAAACCCTAGTAAGCGAGATTGAATGTCGTTCGTATGAATAATGGTCAATTCGTTGGGACGAATTGTTGTTTGTTCACCTGTGGAATCCTCTTGTGCAAAAATGCCCAAAGGGAATAGTAAGAATATGTAAATGTATTGTTTCATGTTGTATGATTCGTTGTGGCGAATTACATTCACCCATTTTATTATGATTAATTCAAAAAAGACTGTAGGGGCGAATTGCATTCGCCCCAAAATAGCATCCCCAATATCACAAGATAGGAAATATAATGGAATGTTGGAAATATAGAAAAGTTTGAGCGAGTATAACA
>JAHDGC010000597.1:0-3119 GCA_020627865.1 Saprospiraceae bacterium
ATGCCTTCCCCTGTATCGGCAACTGTAATTTTTAAATCGTTTTCGCTTGCCTGTACCTGCAACGTTATCTTTCCTGTTTTGGGGGTAAACTTAATCGCATTACTCAAAAAGTTGTTCAGTACCTTTTCCATTTTCTTGCGATCCATCAGGAGGTAGAGTTCTTCTTTTACTTCCAGTTGCAGTTCATAATCCAATCCTTGGCTTTGAAACTGCGGTTCAAAAGCAAAAAACAGCTGTTCAAAAAACTGCTTGACCGGAGTGCCTTCTTCTTTTAGTTCTAGTTTGTTGGCTTCCAGCTTTGACAGGTCGAGAATTTCCTCAATGAGACCCATTAGGCTTTTGCCGTTGCGCTGCATGACACGCAACTGCTTTTGGATGCTTTCCTTTTTCCATTCGTCGGGCTTATCAAGGATGTAAGATAATGGCCCGAGAATAAGGGTGAGCGGTGTCCGCAATTCGTGGGAGATATTGGCGAAAAAGTTGGATTTTACTTTATCGAGTTGTTTCAATTCTGCTGCCTGAATTTTAGTTTTATTATTTGCTTTGCGCAACTGTAGGTAAAGGTAAATCAGGCCTGTGGCCAGTAGCAGCATAGCTACGAGTATGCCCATTAGTCCCAAACGCCACTTTCGTTCTCTATCCAATTGTTCATTTTGTTGGCCTATTTTTAAAGCTTTTTGCTTATCGGTATGGCGGGCTTCTATCTCCGTGGCATGCAGATGATTCCGGGCATTAATCACTTCTATTTTATAATCATAGCCTTGTTTGAGCAGTTGATATACAGAATCCTGTTGATTTAGGGCGTTAAATATTTTCGCCCTTTGTAGTAATATGTGGCTCCTTAATCCTCTCCCTGCAATTCCCCAATGGTCAATTATTGAATTATTGTATAAAAGAGAAGAGTCACTATACAATAAGGCTGTTTTATAATTTTTTAGGTCATTATATAGCCCTGCAAAGCATAAAAAAGACCAGCTCTTGGAATAATCACTTACGCCTACTTTCTGACCAATTCGTATGGTTTGTTCATAGTGGTATCGGGATTGCTCGAAATCTTTATCTGCCTTATACAAACCGGCAAGTATAAAATGGGCATATCTATATTCCCCAGAAGGATCTTCATAATATTGTTTGGCGAAATTGACCCTTGGTGATTCGTAGAAAGCTTTTGAAGAGTGCAGTGCTTCTTGGGCATAGTAGTAGCTGGAATCCCGATTTCCCCATATACGGTGATATGTTGAAAATCTAATACAAAAGTACGGATATGTTACCGCTAAATGATGTTCTTCAATTAATGCCCTGCATTGGTTAAAATAAAAAAGGCAGCGTTCCGGTTTGTCTAAAAATTCATAGGCCAGTTCCGCGACGAGATAAGTCCGGGAAAGGGTTAGCCAATCTTTTTGGGCTTTGCATGCTGCTATTAATGCAAATATCTTTTCAAGAGATTCTCCTCTAGCGTTGTTTAATTCCAATGTACTGGCATCTATAAATCTAGCCCTCAAACCAAGGGAAGAGTCCAGTAGATTTCTGTTTGATAGTTCCTTCATTAAAGAAACAATAATTATTCTGGCACTGTCCGCATTTTCTTTGAACAAATGGCGTTTGGCATCGGCTAATTGTTCTTCAAGTTGGGCAAGATCAGGATCGTCTTGGGAGGCGGTGAATCCCTCTGCCTTCATGCTATTTTCCGGATCAGATAACTTATAATTTTTTGCTTTTGCAAAAGATGGGAAAAGGCTAAAGAGCATGGCCGGAATTAAAAGAGCATAGTGTTTGTATCGGATCATTGAATTAAGATGTGGAGTTAAAAATATGGCTGTAGGAAATGCAAAAAATTTCTGTAGGGGGAATTACAGCAAGGCAATGGTCAATGGTTGCAGAAAACCTGTCTGCATAATGTAGTTAGGTAAGTTTAGCCGTTCAATATATTAGTGTCCTTAACGACGAAAAGGTAACCCTTACTTTTTATTTTTTATTCCCATAGTAAATGAAGAAGAATTTCCACCACAGATTACTCAGATGTATACAGATTCTTTTCACAGATTCCCTTAATACGTAAAAAATCTATGCCGTAATCTGTGTCTATCCGTGCCAATCTGTGGTGCAAGAAGATGGACACAGATAGACCACCATTTACACAGTGCACTTAGCATCAAGACCGTTTTATGATCTGAATTTGTATGGCTTTGGATACTCAACTTTTCCAATAAAAATCAAGAGTTTATTAGGCAAATGTCCGTTTCTGCATAATGGCTGTCTGATTCTGTATAACGGATGTCCATTTTTGCACAAGGCTTGTCTGAAAATGAAACATATGCGACTCTAGTTCCCCCTAACTTTGTAATGTCGATAGTTCAGAACTAAGAGCATGGTACCCCTCATGTTCTTTTTCGCCGAATGCGTTATATATTCTTAGTAACGTTTAAAAAATTATTTCGACATTTATACTAGCAGTGGTTTTCCTTGAACCATTAAGAAATTAAGGAAATTAAGGAAACAACTTGTTGTTTCTTTCTTAATGAGTCTTAATGGCTTAATGGTTGGCAATATTAAATGTCGATTTTATTTTTTGAGTAATACTTAACTAGAAAAAACAAAAAAACATGATGAAAGTACCCCTATTTTACAAAAACCAGAAAGACAATTCAAAAAACAAAATCCTCCAAATGAATCTCCAAATGGAGATGGACGGCGGCTTTGTTGTTGTCGTGCAAGGCTGACTTAAATAGCCAATTGACATGTAAAAGATTAGATTTAGGTGCCGGCATATTCGATGAATTGTCGGCACTGCTATTTCTTCTCCCTAATCGTTGCCCACTTGCCTCTTTCTCTTTAGGGATTCGGAAATTAATAATGTACGTATAAATGGCCAGATTAGTTTGTTCCCAGATAAGCCTGCCTGTACAAGTGTACACGCAGACAGGGCGGAAAAACCGGAGTTATGCAGCGCATAATGAGCTTGTCTGGTTGCCAGCCAAACAGGGATTTTTGCAACGCCGAGTAAGTGCAAAATAAACAGTCAAGATGGCTAGGTTATATTTTTCCGATTCCCTTAAGTTACCAGTAAGAATTTATTCTAAAATAGAAAACATATTTTTTTGGTAAATCAACATAAAAAT
>JAHDGC010000597.1:3129-5127 GCA_020627865.1 Saprospiraceae bacterium
TATGCAGCGCATAATGAGCTTGTCTGGTTGCCAGCCAAACAGGGATTTTTTCAACGCAATATGGGGACAAAATAAGCGGTCAGAATGTGTAGCTTATTATTTGCCGATTCCCTTATTTCACCAAAGTTTAGGAAATGTAAATTTATCCTGCTTGTAAGCTGTTTGTTGCGACGTACAACCGTGCCAGCTATCGGGCAAATGGAAAAGTAAAGCAGCAGTAAGTTCAAATAAGCAACTGTAGATGTAACCTACAGTTCGCGTTTTTTCTTGGCTGCTGAGTCTTAAAGTTTGGTAACGTCAGCAGGTACCGACATGTTCACCGAACTGCCTGCAGGTACCACTTTCCCGCTGCCTACTGTCTGGAATCAGCGACACCATCCTCCCCACCATCCAATTCCATAATCTTCTCCTCCAGCCATTTTCTACTAACCACCCGCTCCATATCTGCCAATTTCCGCCTCAAATCTCCCGTCTGGATAAGCGCAAATTTACTTTTAGAAGCATCAGGCAACCGAACGGCGATGTAAATAAAATTCAAGTTTTCCTTTCGGATAAGATCGTTAATAACACCCTGCTTGTGTTTTCTGTAAATGTATTGTTTAAATGCATCCGCTAACTTGTACATTTCTTTAATTCCTTTTTTAGATTCGTAGGTACACTTCAAGAGTAAGGAATAAGCGCGCAACCCGTAGGAAAAATCCTTGAACTCCAGCCACCTGAGGTGGGTGCTGGCCTTTTCATAATTCCCTTCCCCAAAATAAAGGAAAGCCTTAAAGAGATTTTTTACATTTTCCGCTAAATCTTCGCCGACTTCCAACTGTGGAAAATAGTCGTTGACGAATTGGCGGGTTTGTTCAAAATGACCCAAGCTACAGCCAATGTCTACAATGTTGTTAAAATGCCCCGAGCTGATCATGCCGTGCTGGAAAAGGAGAGCGTTTTTTAAACCATACTGATACAAGTCAAACATCGCCTTTGGGACTTCCCGTCGTTCCATAGCCAGCCAGGTTAAATTCAGGAGCAATACAAATAAATGCGTACGCAGCTCCTCGCTCAACAAATCCATGCAACCCAGCAATTCCTCCTTCAGCAAATCATATTCCGCCCTGGTCGTTTCTTCCAGCACATGGAGTACCCGCAAATACAGTTGCACTAGGCGCTGATTTTCATAAACGGCCGATTTTGCCATAGCAAGTGCTTCGTCCAGAAAATCAATTGTTATACTTTGCCCGGTGAAGCGTTCCAATACCCTTACCTGGCAGGCATAGTGCAGCTTGGCCAGCAGATACCCCGCATCCAAATCTTGGTGTATATCCAACAGCATCTTCATCGGATCTTCTTTCCCATATTTGTTGGTACCCGGATAATAATAATGGGCATGGCCTATCCGCATATTTTTCCAGTAGAAGTAAAAATCCATCACTTGCCCGTCAGCCAGTTGTTGCCGCTCCTGCTCTAGGGCAGCCAGATATTGATCGCCCAAGCGTCGCTCGTAGAAGATTTTCTTGAGCAATACCTTCTTTTCTTGCTCTTCATTTCTCAACGCTTCTTGTGTCAAAAAATCGGTCAGCAACAAATAAGTCCTTGACAACAAGCGCCGTGTTTGGGCCATGCCGTTAGGATCTTTTGGATAGAAATGCCTCAGCACTTTTTTCCGTAATTCATCATCATCTTCCGAGGTGTATTTACTGATCCTTTTGGAGAGGAAAAGTACCAATGCTCCTACTATTTCATGTTTATTGAATAAGGGGTAGCTGACATACGCTGCGAATCGTTTGACCTCTGATTTGCTTAAAGCGGCAAAGAGTGGGAATAGCTTATTTTTCATAAGGTCTGTGTTTGTCCAGGGGAATCTGTCTAACAAATATAATATATAATAAATAATTTGTTGATTTTTTATATGAATTATAATGGCAGGTTTGTTTTTTTTTTGCGAAAACTGTCCCTGTATAACTAATTGTTTATTAGTTAGGTATGATGAAATCACATTTATTTTAC
>JAHDGC010000598.1 GCA_020627865.1 Saprospiraceae bacterium
CGCTACGAAAATTTTATTTTTTCATGCTAAATTATGGGTTAATTTCAAAATGCAATTATTATTTTGCAACCCGTATGCCATTTTAGTCTACTCATTTAATCAGACAAACCCTCGACTCCAGTGATCTTCTTTTTATATATTTTATAATAAGGAAGTAATATTCTTTTCGAGTTAATCATGGAAAATAAATTACCTTACAATCACCGAGACATCAGCTGGCTATCCTTTAACTACAGGGTACTCCAAGAAGCGAAAGATCCGTCCCTCCCCCTGATGGAACGAATCAAGTTCTTTGCAATTTATTCCTCAAATTTAAATGAATACTTTCGGGTACGCGTTGCCCAAGTCAGGAATCTGGTAAGGGTAGGAAAAAAGACAAAGAAGAAACTGGATTTTGACCCGAAGCAGATTCTGAAAAAAATCCACAAAATTGTAAATAAACAACAGGAGGAATTCAGTGAGATATTTGAACAACAAATCATTCCAGAACTGAAAAACAACAACATTCATCTCTTGAAAATAAAAGAACTCAACCAAGAACAAAAAGAGTTCATCGAGACCTATTTCCACAATGAACTACTGCCCTACGTGCAGCCTGTATTGCTGGTCAAAAAAAAGATCAGGCCATTCTTGAATAATGCTGCCCTTTATCTCGCCGTACTATTGCAAGAAAAGTACAAAGAGAAAGATGGGGAACAATATGCCATTATAAAAGTACCTTCAGAGCATTTGCCCCGTTTTATAGCATTGCCATCTCCCGAAGGTGCTCACCATTTGATGATCTTGGATGATATTGTCCGGCAATCTATCTCCTGGCTTTTTCCGGGCTATGACATCATTGATACCTATTCTATCAAACTCACCCGCGATGCAGAACTTTATATTGAAGATGAATTTACGGGGGATTTGGTTCAAAAAATCAAGAAAAGTTTGATCAAAAGAAACGTTGGCCCAGCATCCCGAATGGTATACGACCGCAAAATGCCGGAGCAGTTGTTGGAGTTTTTGATGGAAACTTTTGACCTTGAAAAACTTGATCTTTTACCCGAAGGAGAGTATCATAATAATTTTGACTTCTTTGGCTTTCCTAATTCTGTAGGTGAGAAGCTGGAAAGATCACCCATGCCTCCTCTACCCTATAAGCCGCTGGAAGAAGCCGAGGATTACTTCTCCACAATTGCCCAAAAAGATCATTTTATCCATGTCCCTTATCAATCCTATAAATCGGTGATTCGCTTCTTCGAAGAAGCCGCAATGGATCCATATGTTACCCACATTAAAATCGTACAGTATCGCGTTGCTAAAAAATCACGGATCATGGATGCCCTGATTCGAGCGGTAAAAAATGGAAAATTGGTTACGGCTTTCATTGAAGTAAAAGCCCGTTTTGATGAAGAAGCAAATTTGAAATGGGGAGAAAAACTGGAAAAGGCAGGTGTCAAAGTCCATTACAGTTTCCCTGGCCTAAAAGTACATGCCAAACTTGCCATCGTGGAAAGGGAACTGAAAGGCGAAATGAAAAGATATTGTTATCTCAGTACCGGAAATTTCCATGAAGATACGGCAAAAGTTTATTCTGACGTGGGTTTATTCACTTTTGACAAAAGAATCACAGAAGAAGCCGTACGGGTTTTCACCTTCCTCGAAACGGTTAGGGTTCCGCAAACCCCTTTTAAACATTTACTTGTCGGACAGTTTAATCTCCGCAATGATCTAATTGCATATGTCGATCAGGAAATTGAAAATGCTAAAGCAGGAAAAGCAGCAAAAATCATCCTGAAGATGAATAGTTTGGAAGACAAAATGATGATTTCCAAGCTCTACGAAGCCAGCCAAGCCGGTGTAGAAATAAAGATGATTATCCGAGGGATTTGCTCCCTTATCCCCGGATTAAAAGGATTCAGTGAAAACATAGAAGTCCGGAGTATTGTAGATCAATATCTCGAACATGCCCGCATTTTCATTTTCCATAATGATGGAAATGAACGCTACTACATTTCCTCTGCAGATTGGATGGTCCGCAACTTAAGTTACCGTATCGAAACTGCTGTCCCGATTTATGATTATGCTATTCAAAAAGAAATCAAGGATTTCCTGACCATGCAGTGGCAAGATAATACCAAGGCAAGAATTATCAACAACACTCAGAACAACGAATTTTATCAAGGAAACCCAGAAAAGAAAGTGAGGGCACAGATGGCGACTTATGCGTATTATAAGAGTAGGGAGTAGAGATGTGAGATCGTTCCGCGAGCGGAACTCTCAGAAGTCAGACGATGTAGTGGTTGATTCTTGGATTTCAGAGAAAAGTATAGAGGACATTATATTTATTTGGTTTTAAACAGTCGAGTATTTTTTGGTTTTTATCGAACATTAGCGCAACTTCAAAAGTTAATGCTTAGTATTGTTGTTGAATTGTAATTGGCATATTTCTGTCCAAGCATTTTCACAGTAAAAAAATCAAATTCAACCACAATCACATATGAAAAAGTTAGTTTCTATCGGTTTTCTTTTCCTACTATTTTTCAATTTTTCTTGTAAGAAAGATGTTGCCGTACTTAAAGATGATGCTTTGAGTACAGTACCTGCTGACATTTCGATGCTTACTGCCATCAAGCCGGCCCAGTTGCTGGAAAAGGCGAATTTCAAGGAGGTAAAAGATATGGAGTTCTATCAGGATTTATTGGAAAAAGCCAAAAAGGAAAACGAGGCTGTTGCCAGAATATTGGCCGATCCTTATAGTTCAGGTATTGATTTAAACAACAACATTTATGTCGCACAAGATGTAAATGCTAGAAATCCCAATGAAATATTTACAGCCATTATTTTCTCTTTACAAGATGAGGCTGCCTTTAGATCCTTAGTTACACAAGTTGGGTTAAGCGAATTTCAGGAAGGTTTGGGTTATCAATATGCCCATAAAGGCAAGCAAGGTGCTGTTGCCATAAATGATAAATATGGTGCTATTGGATTAAATTACAAAACCAAAAATCTGAAATCTAATTTTGATAAAATTTTCACAACAGAAAAAGCAAACTCTATTCGGGAAAACGGCGAACTGGCCAAATGTCTGAATTCAGATGCGGACATCATCAGCTGGGCTACCTCCAATACGATAGCAGATAACCCAGAAGCTAAAATGGCAATGGGTATGCTGAATATTAAGGCTGACGACCTTAAAGATAACTACGTCCATAGTCATCTCAATTTTGAAAATGGACAGGTTAAGGGAACCAGCCAATACTTCCTAAAAAAAGGCATTACCAAAGATCTGAAACTCTTTTTCAAAGATGAAATTGAAACGGATTTCTCTCAATTTGTCCCAGGAGACAACCTTAGTTTTGCAATGGCATTGGGCATCAATTTCAAGGGAATCAACCAAGTATTGAATGAACGACCGCAGATCAAAAGTTTTGTAGAATATATGTTGCAGGAATATGGACTGACAACATCCGATATTGCGAATGCATTAGGAGGCGACCTCGTTGTTGCCGGATATGGCGGAGCAGAAGCAGGAGACGAAAACATGTTGTTGGCCACTAACATTGATGATCAGAAAATCTTTGATAAATTCTTGTTGGCGCTCAAGGAATTCAACATGATTACGCCAAAAGAAGAAGGTGTTTATAGTGTAAATAGTGGATTCTTGCGCAACAGTTTAAGAAGGGGAAATCTTAACCTTGATGGCCTTGATCCGCAGATTGTTATTAAAAAAGATAAGCTGTTCATCACTGCCGATCCGTCTATGGCCAGCCAGATCAATGGAGGTGGGTATAAAACAGCATTGCGGGCAGATAAGCAAGTCATGAAGCTGCTCAAGGCTAATGTCTTTGCCATGTTCATGGATTTTGAAAAAATGAAGGCTTGGAACGATGGGGAATTGCAGAACTTTGAAATTACATCTAGTAGTAATCAGTCGGATATGAATATTCGTTTGAAAGATCAGCAAAACAATAGTCTTTATAATTTATTGAAATTGGCGAATAAGCTGTACCTGAAAAATGAGGCAGAAAATTCGGATGGGAAATCGATTTAGATACTTCTTACGTTCCAGACATTGGCATGTCTGGCAGTGATGTATCGTTCCGATGGAACTCATATGATTGTAAAATTCATTTTTTGCAAAAATTGTCAAATAACCATTGAATGCATTGGCAATTTATAGGAAAACTCTTAAGCATCATGAGATCGTAAGCATGACCCTACGGTATCGAAAAAACGTTAACCATCGCAAATATGTTAGAACTAGATAATGTAAAACCTGCTCCACTTGCAGAAACGGGGCTTGATGTAAAATCCCAGACATGGGGGAAAAACATCAAGTTTAAGAAAGGGAAAAAATATCTGATCACGGCGCCGTCTGGAAAAGGGAAATCCACCCTCGTTCACCTGATCTATGGCATCCGACATGATTATGCAGGGAAAGTTTTCTTCGAGGAAAAAGAACTCAAATTACTGGAACCGGATGCATGGGCGGAATTGCGACAGAAGCGATTTTCTATTGTTTTCCAAAATCTCCGACTATTTCCTCAGCTTACGGTACGGGAGAATTTGCTGCTTAAAACCGACCTTTCCGGTTATAAAACGGAGGCGCAGTTTGTTGAGATGACCAAACAATTGGGCATAGATACACTGCTGGATCAAAAATGCGGGCGTCTGTCTTATGGGCAACGGCAGCGGGTGGCCATTATCCGCTCCCTTTGCCAAAAATTTGATTTTCTATTGCTAGACGAACCTTTTTCCCATCTGGATGAGGATAATATCAAAAAAGCTACCCTATTAATCCAAGAAGCCTTGAAGGAGCAAGATGCCGGTATGTTGTTGGTCAGTTTAGGAGAACGATACTTTTTCGATTACGATAAGGAGATCGTGTTATAAATATAGCTTGTATCCAAAACAATTACACATTTTAAATATTCATAAACTATTGATGCTCTACTGCAGGCATTTTTTTTAAAAAATCTTTAAAAATTTATGTCGAAAAGTTTGAAAATTAGGATGTAGTTATAGTATATTTGCGTCACGTTAAACAAAACGGCTTTCAAAGTTGTGCGTTTATAAGCGAAAGTAGCTCAGCTGGTAGAGCACGACCTTGCCAAGGTCGGGGTCGCG
>JAHDGC010000599.1 GCA_020627865.1 Saprospiraceae bacterium
TTGAAGAATTAATCACTGGACTGTTCAGTAATTTTAATCCAGATGTTAAAATTATTCCTGCCAAAGGGAAAACCTTTAAGAAAGATACCCTTGTGCTTCAAAAGCTTGAATCATTAGAAGGTGTAGCTTATGTTTCTGGAACATTGGAAGAGACGGCGCTTTTTGAATATCGGAATAGTCAAGATTTTGGTATTGTCAAGGGAGTAGATGATAACTATGAGCATGTAACTGGAATAGATTCTATGATGGTGGAAGGGACAATGCGTTTTAAGGATGGGGAACGGTTTCTAGCTGTGTTGGGTTTGGGGATGCGGAATAAACTTTCGGTCAACATAGATGATTTTATGGCAACTCTGAATGTCTATATGCCCAAAAGAAAAACGGGTGGTCCACTTTCCAAGCCTTTCCGGAAAAAGCATGCTTATCCCGCAGGAACCTTTGTTATACAACAAGATGTTGACCAGCAGTATGTTTTGACCTCTATTGATTTTGTCAGTAAATTGTTGAATGTGAAGGGAAAATATTCTGCCTTAGAGATAAAGTTAAATGCAGATGTAGACCATGCTCAGACATTAGCTGCAATAGGGGATGCTGTGGGGGCGGACTTTGTGGTCAAGGATCGTTATCGTCAGGATGAGGCCTTTTTGAAACTCATGAATATTGAGAAATGGATGAGTTTTGCCATTCTAAGCCTTACCTTGATTTTGGTTGCTTTTAATATGATTGGGGCTTTATGGATGATTGTATTGGAGAAGAAAAATGATATTTCCATCCTGAAATCTATGGGGGCGACAGATCCGATGGTTCGGAGGATTTTTCTCAATGAAGGTTTGTTGTTGGGCTTGGTTGGTTTGATATTGGGCTTTATTATTGCTTTAATTTTATATTTTTCACAGAAGAATTGGGGCATTGTCCCAATCCCAGAAGGCTTTGTGGTAAACGCCTACCCTATCAGTATGCGATTTGTAGATTTTGTTATCGTGGCTGTTACCGTAATCTGTATTGCTCTGTTGGCCTCGGTTCCCCCTGCGCTTAGGGCTGCGCGGGTACCGGCTTTGATTCGGGGAGAATAGAATCCCAAAATTGTCAGAGAACCAAATAAAGTATAATGTATCCAATAAGCTTTTCTCCATTTCCGGAGCTTGAGACAGAGCGGCTTCTTCTGAGGAGGATGACGCTTGATGATGCTGAGGCGATGTTCGCTTTGCGTTCGAGTGAACGGGTTGCAAAATATATAGACCGGCCATTGGCTCGAAATATTGAGGATGCCCATAGCTTTATCAATAGCATCAATGAAGGGATTACGATTGATAAATGGGTATTTTGGGCAATTTGCCTAAGGGAAAATCCTACCTTGTTGGGGACAATTTGCCTGTGGAATTTTGCTTACAAACCTTTAAGAGCGGATGTTGGGTATGAATTGTTGCCAAAGTTTCAAGGGCAGGGTATTATGAGGGAAGCCTTGCAAAAGGTTATTGCATATGGTTTTGACACATTGCATCTTCATATGGCTGAAGCTTACACCCATGCACATAATGACGGTTCGGTAAAACTTTTGGAACGGGCAGGTTTTATACGGGAAAGAATTTTCCAAGAGGAGCATTCTTCCCGAAAAAGAATGATAGATATGGTGGTTTATGCTTTGAAAAATTATGAAAAGTAGCATTGTAACGGTTACAATATTTATGTTAACCTTTTTCGCTATTCACTAACATTTCCTGATGGGCATGAAAAGCAGCACCTATAATGCCGGCATGATTCAATAATTTAGCAGGTGCAACGGGCGTTTGGATATCAAAACAATCCTTATAGTTATCAAATTTCTTCGAAGCCCCACCACCTAAAAGGAATAAATCCGGCCAAACCAATTTTTCCAGTTGTTTAAGATATTTGTTAAACCGTTTTCCCCATTTATCCCATTCTAGAGATTCTTTTTTGCGAACAGAATCAGCCGCATATTTCTCCGCAACTTTATCCCCGATCTTAAATTGTCCAAATTCCGTGTTAGGAAACAAGTGGCCATTGTGGAAAAAAGCAGTTCCCAAGCCAGTCCCTATCGTAATTAGAATAACGGTTCCTTTTTTACCCTCTTGATTACCAAAATGGATTTCTCCAATTCCAGCGGCATCGGCATCATTACAAACAATGAATTGACAACCGGATTTACTTTCAAACAATTGTTGTGCATTGGTGCCAATCCAGTCCTTATCAATATTGGATGCTGTAAAAATTTTGCCATGTCTTACCACTGCTGGAAATCCACACCCAACAATTCCTTTCCAGTTGAAATGATCCACAAGTTTAGCAACACAAACCGCTACATTTTTCGGAGTCGCTGGTTTCGGGGTAGGAATGCGATGCCTATCAGAAACCAATACTCCGGCGTCAATATCTACCAAAGCTCCTTTGATTCCAGATGCTCCTACGTCAATTCCAAGAACAATATTATCATGCATATTTGATAGTTGTTAAAGGTGTGAAAACGGGAATTATTTTACAAGTTGCATTTTCATTTTGATGTCTTTTTCGGGTCTGTCTCCAGGGAGTGTTTTTTCGGCGGCAATGGCATCTATAACCTCTAGACCTTTGACCACTCGGCCAAAAACAGTATACTCCCTGTCCAAGAATGGGGTACCACCATTTTTGAGGTAATCCTCTATTTGCTCTTTGCTATAGCGAGTTCCTTTCTGAGCAGCAGTGGATTCGAGTTGATCGCTTGTGACAGGTCGGCCGTGTACGATATAAAATTGACTACCAGAAGATTTTTTCTGCGGGTTGACATTATCACCCATTCTAGCAGCAGAAAGAGCACCCTTTACATGCACGTGCTCATCCACAAATTCGGCGGGAATCTGGTATCCCGGACCTCCTGAACCTAGGCGGGCATTGGGCTTGGCATTTTTAGAATTTGGATCGCCACCCTGGATCATGAAACCATTGATAACCCTATGAAACAGTAAATCATCATAGAAATTTTCTTCTACTAATTTTACAAAATTATCCCTATGCTCTGGTGTTTCATTGTACAATAAAATGGTCATTGTTCCGAACGCTGTTTCCAGTTCGACCAGGCATTCTTTGGGGGCTTCGATGAAAACCCTTTGCTTATAAACATGCTCTTTATCTCCTTTATATGCCCTTAACGTCACTTCATAATTTCCGGAAGACTTGTATTCGTGTATGGGCATTTCTTCATTGGATTGTTTGTCATCGCCAAAATCCCAAAAATAGTTTTCTGCCTTTTTGGATTCGTTTGTGAATGTCACTTTGGCGGGAGCTTCTTTTTTATCCGTTGCGTAAGAAAATTTAGCAACAGGTTTTGCACAGGAGCACAAGCCAAGTGCAGCAATGATAAGTAGAAAAAATACTTGCCTAGGCAATGTCATATTGTAAATATTAAGATGATTTTAAAATTTGTGTCGTGTTAGTTTCTATTGTGCAATAACGGTCATTTTAACATCTTGCACGGGTCGGTCGCCTGGAGCTGTTTGTACAGCTGCAATTTTGTCAATAACATCCATTCCTTCAACAACTTGACCAAAAACGGTATAATCCATATCGAGCTGTGGTGTGCCCCCTTCTTCTTTGTAGCGTTTACGTTGTTCTGGGGAATAGGTTATTTTTTTGAATTTTTCTTGAGAATCCAGTTGGGCATCTGTTTGGGGTTTCCCTTGTACGACATAAAACTGAGAACCTGATGATTTCTTTTCTGGATTGGAAGCGCCACCAGTTCGGGCTGCCGCCAAAGCACCTTTGAGGTGTGGGGAACCTATTTCCTCATCAATTAAATAACCTGGCCCACCACTACCAAGTCGAGCATCGGGAGCTGCACCTTTTGAATTGGGGTCACCACCCTGAATCATGAAACCTTGTATGATACGATGAAATAACAGATCGTTGTAGAAACCTTCTTTTGCTAGCTTCATGAAATTATCCCTATGCTTGGGTGTTGAGTTAAACAATTTCACCTTCATGTCTCCATATTCTGTTTTAATCAAAGCATATTGGAATTTTTCTCCTTGATTACAAGATAGGAAAGTTATACAAAAGCAAAACAAAATGAGGTTCAAAGTATTTTTCATTCTTTTCTGTTTTTAATATTTTTAATTCGTGTGATGAGGTATTTTGTATCTAGCTGCTAGCCTCCTCTTCTTTTTCAAGTTCTTTAAAATATTGAATAACTTTTTCTTTAAGCAACTTTTCCTGATTGGCTAGCCCCTTCTCCTTTATCTTTTTCGTTGCTTTCCAGTGCGGCCAACCATCTGCATCCCGTCCGACAAATTCGTAATATCCCTCATAACTTAACAATCTACAGACAGCGATATGCATCAGGTCTTGTTTTTCTTCCTTTTCAAATTGCTCTTTCCAGCGCCCCAGTTCTTGAATTCCAATAAGTAACAGGATCGCATTAAGGCTAGGCAGTGCATCTTGCCTGAGTGCATCTTTTACATGATGCCGAACTTTAAGCCATTCAAAATCTAATTCCCAAGTTTCCATAATCAATACATTACGAAATTTGGGCAAATATAAAAAAAATAAAATTCGAGATGGGGTATGGTATATTTTATCTGATATTAGGTGGAATATCTAGGGTTATTTAGGTGGAAAGTTTGAGGACAGGTTTTTTTTACAAAATTGGCCGTATTTTCAATTACTGGAAAATACGGCCAACCCACTAAAAATTTAGATGTTGATTTATTTCTTAATCGTTACGACAAAAGATAATTTCCCACATTGCTTTTCCGCCACAGTATAATCTTTTTCATAACGGTATTTGGATGCTGTAGATTCTGCTTGTTTCAGTAATGCAAGATCCGTGATTGTAGAACGGTCTCTATCTGCTTTAGAAAAAATGACTTTCCCATCCCTATTGACACAAAGATTAATGACAATTTTCCCGGTTTGTTGAATCAAGTTATTTAAGTTTGCTCTGTGGATAACCTTCCTGGTAAGCAAACCATCTCCATCAAAATCATCTCCAGAATCCCCGGATTCTCCCTTTCCATCAGATTTTGCATCGCCCTCATCCGAACTGCCGGCGTCACCTTCTCCTGCATCTGACTTTTTACCAGAACTGGGTGTCTTGCTTTTAC
>JAHDGC010000600.1 GCA_020627865.1 Saprospiraceae bacterium
TAATAGCGGAACTATCAAAAGTTGCATTTCCAATCTGGCTGATTTCTACATGGTGAATGTTCTTGTTCTTCCTATACACCTCGATCGCCGTATTGATGAAAATACGCTTGATCCATCCCTCAAAAGAGCCATCAGCCCTGAATTTATCTATCTTGTTAAATACCTTGATGAATCCGTCCTGAAGCAAATCTTCAGCACTGTGATAATCTTTGGAATATCGAAGACATATACCAAACATTTTCGGAGCATAATAATGATAAAGCAATTCTTGGCAATCGCGCTTACCGGCGATACAGCCTTCCAGAACTTTTTCATCAATAACCCCTTGTAGTTGCATATTTGCCATAGTCACTAACTTTAGGTTTTCTCAGTATTACTTGGCTAAGCTACAGCTTTATTTTATATTGTCTAAATATAAATTAAACTTTTTAAAAGCTCGGCCTCTGTGGCTTATGGCGTTTTTAGCTTCGTCACCCATTTCCGCGAAACTCAATTCTTGGTTTTCGGGAATGAAAATGGGATCGTAACCAAATCCTTTTGCTCCCTTTTTTTCATGGGCAATATGGCCATTCACGATTCCTTCGAAAGTATAAAGTTCTCCTTGTAATATTAATGCGATAACAGTTTTAAAACGAGCAGAACGATCTTCTTGGTGTTTAAGCTTTTCCAAAACTAATGCCATGTTTGCTTCTGCATCCTTGGCTGGCCCTGCATATCTGGCTGTCCTTACACCCGGTTCATTACCCAATGCGGCTATTTCTAAGCCAGTATCCTCTGCAAAACAAGACCTGTTGTATTTGTCATATACGTATTGGGCTTTCTGGATCGCATTTCCTGCTATCGTATCTTTCGTTTCCGGTATATCTTCTAGGCATCCAATTGCCTTTAAACTGATCAATGTTATATCGGTTTTCAAAATCTGGTTTACTTCTCTGACCTTATGCTCGTTCGAGGTCGCGAATACCAATTGTTTCTCCATGTTAATTAACGCTTATGATGGAAACTTGGGTTTAAGCTACACCCCAAGTTTAGGTTCCTAAAAAGTTTTCTTTCAAACAATTCCACAACAAGGCCTTGTTGTTTTTATTGGAGCCAATCTCCGCAAGGCTGTGGGAGCGCAGTATTTTAATACCTTGATGGTGGATGGCTTGATAATGGGGAATTGTAAAATGTAGGCCAAAAGCACTCGGATCAAACCCAAAAACAATAATGGTTTTATACAAATCTGTTTGAAAGATTGATTTAAAACTTGTAGTGTCTTTGTCTGGTAGCTCCAATAATGATATGTCTTCTGTCATATCAAGTTGGATGGCCTTTAAAATTTTTTCTAATAAACTCAGGTTATCTTCTAACCCACCTTTAGATTCCTTCTTGTAGACGACAAGAACGGCCTTTCGGTTGCCTCCCTTGCAACTTTCGGAAGTGAAACTACCTGATGAAGGAAGGTATATTGCGTAATCTAAAAAGTTGTTATTCAAAATATAATTTTTTATATTAGTTATTATTCAAAATATATGTAATGATTTACGTGTTTCTATCCTTTTCTATAGAATTTTTATGAAATAAAGCTTATATTTGTATAGAATTAAACATCTAGTTATTATGAAGTACAAAATTAATATAAACAAAACACAAAACTCCCGTCTCGGGCAACTTGATTTTGATAATATTCCTTTCGGAAGAACTTTTTCAGATCACATGTTCGTTGCTGATTATATTAATGGCGAATGGACGAATGCCGCTATTGTACCTTTTGGCCCGATTCAAATGAACCCGACCAATGTCACCTTACATTATGGACAGGCCGTTTTCGAGGGGATGAAAGCTATGAAAAACAAGAATGGGACTCCTGTATTTTACAGGCCAGAGGATCACGCAAGGAGAATTAATTTTTCCGCGGAAAGATTATGTATGCCTACGATTCCGGAAGATTTATTTTTAGAAGGATTGCATATGTTGGTCAATCTCGACCAAGACTGGATTCCTCAGAAAGAAGGAAGTTCCCTCTACATCAGACCTTTCATGTATGCTACGGAAGAATGTCTGGGGGTTAAGATTTCCGACACGTATAAATTTATCATTATCACAGGACCGGCTGGCCCTTACTATGCACATCCGGTGAAGTTGTTGGCGGAGACAGAATATGTTCGTGCTGCCGTCGGTGGTGTTGGTGCGGCAAAAGCTGCGGGTAATTATGCGGGTTCATTATTGCCAGCTAAAAAAGCAAAGGAGCAAGGGTACGATCAGATTTTGTGGATGGATGCCAAAGAGTTTAAGTATGTTCAGGAAGTCGGCACCATGAATGTCTTTTTTGTTATTGATAATGTTGTGATCACACCAGAGTTGAACGGTGCCATTCTAGCTGGTGTGACGAGAAATAGCGTCATTACACTTTTAAAGCAAAAAGGATATACCGTTGTAGAAAAGGCTTTGGATATCGCAGAGGTTGTAGCGGCGCATAAAAATGGTACCTTAACGGAAATTTTCGGTACTGGAACTGCGGCTGTCGTAACCAATGTTACAGAGTTGAAATATGGCGACACGGTTATGAAGTTACCTCCAATTGAAACCCATAAGATTGCGGCGTTGGCCAAAAGCGAAATTACAAAAATTCGTGCTGGAGAGATACCGGATACGAACAATTGGATGGTGCCGGTTAGATCTACGGTTTCTGTTTAGAATAAAAAATGTAGGGTAGGTAGGGACAAGGCATGCATTGTCCCTACCTACCCTACATTTTTTCTAACGCCTGCTCCAAATCCGCCATCAACCAATCTGGGTCTTCTAATCCAATATAAAACCGGAAAAGGTTAATCGGTAAGGCAGGGTTTTCTTTCCCTGGGATATTATATAATGCTACAATCGGCAAGACCAGCGATTCATGTCCGCCCCAGCTTACCGCCAATAGGAATCTTTCCAGCTCATAAAAAAATCCTTCCAGTTTTTGAGGGTCTTTTGTTTTCAACATGAGGGAAAATAAGCCCCCTGTACCTGTCATCTGTTTTTGAGCCAGCTCATATTGTGGAAACGATTTTGAAAAAGGATAATACACCTTCTCTACTTTCGGATGCTGTTCCAGCCAATTGGTTATCTTAATTGCACTATCATGGCTACGATGCATACGCAACTCCAATGTCCGCAATCCCCTGATGATTAGCATGGCATCATGTGGAGAAACAATAGCCCCGAGATTCATCTGTTCCGAATCAAAAATTTGTTGAACCATTTCCTTGCTACCACAAAGTGCTCCGAAGACAACATCACTGTGGCCGTTCAGGTACTTAGTGCCGGAATGTACCGAAATGTCAATCCCCATCGTTATCGGTTTTTGAAAAATCGGAGAACAATAGCTATTGTCAATAATACTAACCAAGCCATGCTTTTTCGCCAATGCCGCACATGCCCGAATGTCTTGTAATTCAAATGTTAAGGAATTGGGGCTTTCCAGCATCAAAACTTTGGTGTTCGGCTTGATGGCAGCTTCAATTTCGGCTATGTTTGTGCCATCGACAAAATCATGTGTAACATTAAACCGACGTAGGAACTTGTCCAGTAGTTTAAAGGTCCAACTGTAAGGAGCCTTTACACAAACAATATGATCCCCGGCAGATACATTCCCGATTATGGCAGCAGCTATGGCCGCGACACCGGAGCCAAAAGCCAGTGCATCTTCGGATGCTTCTAGTGCAGCTAGTTTCTTCCGCAATATGGCTACGGTTGGATTATTTCCCCTAGTGTAGAGATGACTCCCAATTTCATCGCTAACAGCTGCCCGAAACTTGTCGAGATCTTTGTATACAAAATTACTGGATTGAATAACCGGAGGGGAAACCGCATTAAAATAGTCGGCTCTTTCTTCTCCAAGGTGATTTAAGATTTCGCTGAGATGCATACTTTGTATTTTGGTACCACAGACCTGCCTGCTTTCAGCAGGAAGACAGGTTTCTCAGATGAACACAGATTTTTTCACAGATTCCCTTAATACGTGAAAAATCTGCGGTATGATTTGTGTCTGCTCGTGCACTTGTCTGTCGTGCTGACAAGCAGATAAGACTGTGGTGATTATTTTGTATTAACTCTTCTGCCTTTATTAATATAAAATAGCCTAGGATAAGTGCTTAGACATGAGTTCTGTAGGAACGATATGTCATTGCCAGTCATGAAATGTCTGGAGCGTTAGATGTGCAAAATTGTCAACGATCCAGGATTTTCACTCCTAAACCCCAAACTGCCGCAAATGATGATCCAAATGTTTATAAAATAAATTATTCCATTCTTCTTTAGACAAAGGCCCGAAAGAATGAGATTCTTTGTTATCAAAATGAGCAGCGCCCAGTTGCTGGGTTTTTTGAATGTAGTTGACCAGACGATCTTTCTCTGCCTTAAAATCTTTTTCATCCTTGATCAAAAAAGCAGGAGCTGTATTGCCATTTTGTTTATATGGCTTATCGTTGACAACCGTTTTCTTTACGAACAGCTTGAGCATAAATTTCGCAAAAGCATTTGGCTTTGGATGCTTAGTAGGATCATAAACCATTTCATAAGTTACATTGCAATGCGCAAGCATTTGAGAAACACTCATTTTACCCCAAAGTTGTTTGGTATCCGGTTGCAGCTTATTTATCCGATCTATGATTTCTTTTACATCCGCTTGCTTGAATACATTTTTCATGCGTAGTTATTTTACATTAATTTTCTAACAAAATGGGTATTTTATTAGATTTCAATGCATAGGGAAATTGTGGGAAGACTCCCCTTTCAGGGGGGGTATGCGAGTGCAGAATTTTCCTATGCTTTACACAAAGCAAATATAACTAAGAACCTGAATAAATAGATATGATTACTAATTTTTTACAAAATTACTGTTTCAGGCTTCTACCTTTAGTCGCTTTACATTGTAAGCGAATGCCTGTTTTAAGCTGGATGGTCAACTGGTTTCGAGTAATATCAATTTCTGAAGAAAGCAATTTTTGCTCCCGAATATTAAACTGTACAGCAGTATAAAAATCTGTTTTGTGATAGGCAATGCTTAAGAACAATTCGCTTAATGGTGTGAATATCCATTGGCCGGCTGCCGTCGAG